>JAILRX010000015.1 GCA_024697985.1 Treponemataceae bacterium
AAATCGGTGCTTTTTGAAAACGAAAAAGCTTCAACTGTGCTTTCCTGCGTAGCTGAGGCTTTTTTATTGGCTGCAAAAAACAATCCGCAATATAAACTCCGCTCAATTGTCGTTGTAATCCCACCGGATGACGATACCGCAAACCTCGAAGCATACGAGGCCTTTGTCGCAAGTCCACAGGTCAGTCTTTTGGCAGAACAGCTTACGGCCCGAGTTGATTTTGTTCCAGGTGGCCAGACACGACAAGAATCGGTCAAAATCGCCCTGGATTTTCTTTCACAACTCAATCCGGATTTTGTAGCAATTCACGACGGAGCTCGTCCATGGATTCGTCCCGAACTGATTGAAAAATGCCTTAAAACAGCCTTTGAAAAAGGCAGCTGTGCTCCTGTGATCAATGTAGTTGATACGATAAAACAGATTGATGGTGACGATAACACCATCAGCGCACATTTAAAAAGAAACGAACTTGGCGCAATTCAGACCCCTCAGGTTTTTGATTTCCAAAAACTTTTGAAGGCAAACATCGAAGCCGAAAAAAATAATTTTTCCGCAACTGATGATACCGAAATCTGGGCTAAATTCAGCGGTGAAAAAGTCTTCTTTTGTGAAGGCGATGAAAACAACAAAAAAATAACATATGCTTCCGACGTAAAAAATCTTTGCGAAACAAAGACTAACGCCGGCGACAGGAATTGTTCTGGCGGCAGTTGCGCAAGTAACGGAACTCGCGCTGAAAAAGACCGTAGCACTGTTAACGAAAGGAGCGAAACCGGAAGAGCCTGCAACAGCAGCACCGCAATAACCAGCGCCCTACGTATTGGGCTCGGCTACGACCTGCACGCGCTCGTCGAAGGCCGCCCCCTCATTTTAGGCGGCGTTAAAATCGAAAGCTCGCTCGGAGAAGACGGACATTCAGACGGAGACGTCCTCCTTCACGCCGTTACCGATGCCCTTCTTGGGGCGGCCGGACTGGGCGACATCGGAGAGTTCTTCCCGCCGTCAGACAGCAGGTGGAAGGAC
The DNA here is from genome assembly GCA_024697985.1 of Treponemataceae bacterium. GTDB lineage: Bacteria > Spirochaetota > Spirochaetia > Treponematales > Treponemataceae > RGIG9060. The sequence goes on from JAILRX010000015.1 coordinate 1,024, forward strand.
GCAGATTCGAAGATGCTTTTGAAAACTTGCTGGGATAAGATTGTAGAAAAAGGTTGGAAACTTGGAAACCTTGACTGCGTAATCAATATCGAAAAACCGAAAATTCTGCCTCACAGAAATGCTATCAGAGAATCAATTGCTAAAATTTTGGGATGCGGTACAGACCAGATTTTTGTTAAGGCCAAGACCGGTGAAAAACTCGGCGAAATCGGACAATCAAAGGCCGTGCAGGTTTGGTGCACAGCCCTTTTGACAAAATAAGTTTTACTGACCTTTAAGATTTTATAAACCGAGTGTCATTTCAACTACACCCAGCGGAACGCCGAGTTTTTCTGAAATGGCCTCGTTTGACCAGCCTAATTTCTTCAACTGCTTGATATTTTCCTTAAGCTGTACGTTTGGTGCATGCGAATCCGAAGATGAAGTTGCGCCGCTAGCCAGTTTTCCGAGCAACGAAAGGTTGTCCGAAGAACGCTTGTCCAAATCTTTGAGACGATTTTCTGTTCGACCCAGCCATTCCTTCGAACTTTTGAGTTCTTCAAAATGCTTGTTGGTTTCTTCCATAATGCTGTCCAAAGATTCAAGTTTTGCAATTGCATCCTTGATTCTAGGCATATTTTCCATAATCTGATTGAGATCCTGGCGAAGATTTGAAACCTGTTCCGGCATGTCCGTTGTTTGTCGTGCGCAAGATTCAATACGTTTTTCAACCTGCTGAAGACTGTCGAATGCGCGGTCAACCTCGCCGACGGTCTTATCGATGATTTTTTCTTTCTTTTCAAGAGCAGCATATCGAGTTGAAATGTCTTCGAGCGTCTCCTGGAATTTAGTAATTTCAAAGTGGAGTGACTGTACTGAAGAATTTTTCTCGTCCAATTCCTCGAGTTTTTTATCAATTGCATCAGAAGTTACAAGCAGCTTGTTGAAATTTGCTTCCATTGTGTCCAGCGCTCCCTTTTCCTTGGTAAAGCGGGATGCAGTCTTTTCGACTTCTTCCTGAATTCTTCTGACTTTTTCGAAATCTTCCTGAATTGAATTTACTGTCTTGGTGAATGACTCAACCTTGGAGATTTCGCCCTTGATTTCACCGACCTTAGAATTCAGGCTCTCTGCAAGTTCATTTGCCTTATCGATAACCTGTGACTGAGTAACAAAGTTTTTGATTTTTTTATCGAGGCTGTCGATTTCCTCATTGAGCTTGTTAGCATCATTCTGGATTTTAAGAACGATATCTTCCTGAGCCGCATTTGTTTTTGCCTCAAGTTCCTGAATGATGAGCTTCTCGTTTCTGAGTCTGTTTTCAATATCCTTGAACTGCTCTTCCGAATTTTTCTTGGCCTCGCGATAAAGCGAATCGTAGGTTTCCTTGAGTTCGCTGATCATTTCGCTTGAACGCTGTTCATACTGATTGACGGCAAGTTTTGTCGTTTCTGAAAGACCTGAAATTTCAGTTGAAAGCTGATTCTTTGACTCTTCGAGCTGAGACACGAAGTTGCCGAAATCAATCTGGAAGGAATTTTTGGTCTGCTCGATTGTTTCATCAGCCGAATGAGCAAGATTTTCGATTTTGCCCGAGTACATGAGATTTGCATCCTCAAACTGCAAGTTAACCCTTTCTTTCCAGTTTGAAAGATCGCTTTTGAGGGATTCAATTTCTGTTTCAGAATTTGACCTTGCATCGTCAAAGCTTGATGAAATTGATGCAATCTGCTGATTGATGTCCTTCTGGAAATTTCCAACCTGCTCGTTTAGTTTCTGGACATAGCTGTTCATTTCTGATTTGAGGTACTCTGAACAGTTGCTCTGTGATTCTGACAGCTGTGCATGATAGTTGCCTACGAAATCATTGATTGCTGATTCAAGCTCTGACTTTTTATTTTCAAGCAGATTTTCGTTAGTTTCGAATCTATCCTGAATTTTATCAAACTGTCCCTGAACATCAGACTGGAGTTCTGAAAGTTTTTGGTTGAGGTTTTCAACGTAGTTATTTTCGATTGTATTCTGTTTTTCAATGTAGTTTGCACGAAGATCGTCGAGCCGGTCATTGAAATTTTCTTTCCAGATTTCAACTGACTGTGAAAGTTCTTCCTTTCGTTGGTTCAAATCCTTGAAGAAGTCTTCTTCGAAGTCGCCAAGTTTTCCGTTTACGTTGTCGAATGCACGTTTTTTGAGTTCAGCAAGTTCATCTTCAAGACTCTGCATCCTGATTGATGATTCCTCAGTGTGGACCTTCATTTCAGACTGGAAATCTGAATACTGTTTTTTCTGTGCCTTTGTGAAGCTTTCAAAATCGCTCTGAACTCTGGACTGAACCAGACTCATCGATTCTTTGAGTGAAGCTTCAAGCGCATCACTGTCGCCTGTTGATTCTTCGAGACGTTCGAATCTGTAGAACATATCGTTTTTCAGTGAATCAAGCTTGCTGTTTGCATCTTCAAAAAGCTTGTTGCTTTCTTTTTCAAACTTCTGTGAAAATCCGTTAACCGAATTGTCCACATCCTCGCGGATTTTCTGCAACTGATTTTCAATGTTATTCTGAATTACATTAACCTTATCAGAACTTGATTTTTCGATATTTTCAATCTGTGTAGAAAGGACGCTGTTGAGGTTAGCAGATCTGTCTGCAAGTTCTGCACCGAGCTGTGAAATTCGGCCGTCAATCTTGTGTTCTGCCTCATCAAGTCTTTCCTGAAGCCTGTCAGAAATCTCACCGAATTTTTCAACCAAAAGTGCGCGGTTACTTTCGATTTCAACATCTGCGTTATTGCTCATTTCCTGGATTCGGTTGTCGAGCATCTCTCGGGTCGTTTCGATTTTTTGTGCTACGTCATCAGCAAAATGATTGATCTTTGAAAGAGACATGTCCTTGACGCTTGTCATATCCGTATCAAGGCCTTCCTTGAATACTTCAACATCGGAACCGATAGTTTCAATTCTAGAACCGATATTTTCCTGGAACTGTGAAACTTCATTTTCTATGCCACGGAATTTTCCATGCATCTGATCGCAGTAATCAGAAAAGTCGTTTTCAGATTTTTCGAATCGGTTCGTAAGTTCGTTTTTGTACTGCTCAAACTGATTGTCCGCAACTTCGATTTTTTCAGAAAGCTGAGCCTTGTATCTGTCGAATTGCTCATCAACTGTGCCAATCTGTGTAGAAATCTGATTTCTGAATTCTTCAAGATGGACTTTGTTGGCCTGAGTAAATCGGGTGATTTCTTCGTCGTATTTTTCCTGAATGGAATTGAGGTTCTGAAGGATCTGCTCGTTTTCGTCGTTGAATTTTCGTTTTGTTTCTTCCAGATTGCTTTCAATTTTAACGGCAAAGTCTTCAATTCGTTTTTCAACATCAGCACGCGTAAGCTTGTTCTGCTGAGAAATTTCTTCTTCGATGCTGTCCAAAAGGGTGCTGGCCTGAGAATAGCTTTTTTCGATTCTCTCATTGAGAGCTTCATCAGTATTTTTAAGATTGTTGTCGAGAGCATGCTTTTCGTCTTCGATTTTCTGCATCCATTCGTCATTGAAAACTTCAATTTCCTTAGCGAATTCTTCGTATTTTGCCTTGATTGCGTTCTGCATTTCTTCGTTCTGACGGTCATACTGGTTGCAAACTTCATCAAAACGCTGTTCAACACTTTCGATTTCACTTCTGATCTGATTTTCAGTTGATGAAACTTCGCTTGAAAGTGTCGACCGCAGTTCAGAAAGCTGATTTTCAATTTCCCGCTTAAAGGCTGAATCGCGCTCTGTAAGCTCATCCTCGATAGACTGAATTCTGTCGTAAGAATTCTGAGATTGAACTTCTGCCTGGTCTGTGATGGTTTTCTGAACGTCTCGGATGTGAGTGTCGAGTTCGCCTTCAACGTCCCGAATTTTCTGGTCGAAACTTGCCTTGAATTCATCAAGTTCTGTTCCGCATACACCATTGAGCTGTTCAATAGCATTTCGTGCATTTTCAAGTTCAGCCGAAATTTCTTTTGAAAGATCGAGAGTCTTGTTGTGCTTGTCCTTGATTTCATCCTGCAAAATCGTAACTCGCTCGCGGATTGTCGAATCGATTTTCGAAGCAGCGTCTTCCAAGGCTGATTTGTACGAATCGAGTCGTGCCTGAGCTTTTTCCTTGAGCTGTTCAAAGCTTTCATCCTCAAGATTTGCAGCCTTCTGTGCTGATTTTGCAAAAACATCCTCAAAAGTCGCGTTGATAGCAGCCAAAACTTCGTCGCTGTGGGATACGGCGTTTTCAGTTGCCTGATCAATTGATTCGGCACGAGTTCTGTACTCATCCAGCAAGCCCTGAGAAATCTGCTCGAGCTGAATCTTGTTTTCCGAAGCAAAGCTGTTTTCAATTGCAGGGATTCGTTTTTCAATTGAATCAAGCTGATTTTCGTGTTCCTTGATTTTTCCGTCGAGTTTTGCGATAAAAGCAGAGTCTTTTTTGATTTGATCCAGGTTTTCTTCAACAGACAATGACATCTTTGTAAGTTCCTGAATCTGTTCTTCGTATTTTTCGATTTCAGAATTGATTTTCTGAACTGTTTCCAGTTGATGGTCGAGAAGAGATTCTTTTTCTTTGAATTGTGCGTAAATGTTATCGAGGCGCTCAATAGTCGCAATTGTCTGAGTGACTTTTACATCCAAGTCCAATCCCTTGTTTGAAAGATTGGTTGAATTTGTCTTGAAATATTCATCGAATTCTTGAATTTTGCGTTCTGCAAACTTTTTGATTTCATCTCTTGAGCGATTTTTTCTATCCATGAATCTGATAGCAAAAATCGCGAAGATAGTTACGACAAAACTAACTGCGACCGAAATTAATATGTCCATTGAATCCCCACCCAATTTTATATCAGTTTATTTTAACATAATATCCTGTAATTTGCGATAGCTTTTAAAGGAAATGTCTGCATTTGCAGGCCGTTTATTGAAAAGGCTGGCAAATCCTGTCTGAATATACGCAGTTTTCATTCCTGCTGCCTTTGCTCCGTTGATGTCAGCACGGACGCTGTTTCCAACATAAAGTATTTTTTCGTTCGGTACTCCGAGTTTCATCGAAAGCTGCCCGAAAGTGTAAATTGAAGGCTTTAATGCGCCGTGCGCTTCCGAACCCATGATGACGTCGCAGTATGGCGCAAGACCGAAAATATCTCCCTTCTGTTCAGGCGGAAAATCCGAAAGAATTCCGATTTTTAATCCGCGTCCCTTGCAGAACTCAAAAAACTCTTTCGTTCCGCGAAAAGGCTTGGTTTTAGCAAAATATGGAACAAGTCCGTCGTAAACGATATCCTGAATCATCTGTCTTGATTTTCCTTTTGATTCCGGCATGAAATCCTCAAGGAGCCTTGCCTGATATCCATAAAAATCAGCAAGAGGTGCAGTTCTGTGAAGGACGTTTCTGACCTTGTTGTAGTTTGCAAAAAATGAAATGTGACGCAAAAAATAAGGTGCAATCCTAAAATAAAAAGCGGCACTTGGATACAAAGTTCCATCAATGTCAAAGGCGATAGCTTCAATCTGCTCAATCATAGATTTGTTTTCCATAAGCTTACTCACTTGTTACGTTGATTTTAAAATTGAACTCTGAATATCCATCAGATGTTCCCGGCTCGAATCTCCATGCACGAATCTGACTTTTGATTTCAGATTCTGCATCCAAAGGCAAGGCATCAGGACTTGCACTTACCGTAACTCCGGTTACAAAACCGTTCATGTCAAACATAACCCTGATTTTTACAGAGATTGATCTGGTAAACTGGGCCTCAACTGCAGGTGAAAATGAAATGTCCTCGAAGGAAAGAACGCTTCGGCTTGCTCCGACTGGAGCATATTGATAGTTTACGTCAGAATCTTCGTTTTCGCTGAAACTATAGTGATATGGAATCGGCTTGGCGTTTTCGATTTTGCCGAGCGCGTCCCCGGTTGATGAGGATGCAGTTGAGTTCGAAGCCAAATTCTGTGCCCTCGCGTTCGTAGTCGTTCCTGTGGCTGATGAGCTTGTCGTAGTCGAGCTGGCCGCCGAGCCCGAAAGGGTGTCCTTCCGGGTCTGAACCGAACGGTTGGTATTCTGAGAAGAGCTTGTGTTAGAAACCTCATCAAAGTCATCGAAGAGTGAGTCGTCAAAGGTCTTGTTCGAGCTCTTGGATGATGTGTTTTCAGCCATCATCTCTTCGATGGACTTTCTCTGCTGTACTTTCGGGCTCGGCGTCTTGGCAGCCGGTGCTGTGTTTGCAGCCGGAGTCTTGGAAGCCGGTGCCTTAGTTGCAGGGGCAGTTTTTGCTTCAGGCGTCTTTGCGGTTGGCACTGTCTTTGCGGCGGCCTTAGGCTGTTCAGTCTTGGTCTTAGTCTTGCTTCTTACTGGCTCGACTTTTTCTACCGGTTTTTCTTGTACAGGAGGTTTTTCAACAGGTTTTTCTATGTCCGGAGCGTTGAGCTGAATCCGGATTTCTGTGTATTTTTTGTTTTTGACAGGAATAATGGCAAACATAACAAGAAGAATTCCGCAAAAAACAAAAGTTGCGACAGCGCTGAATAAATCGCGCTTTTTTTCGGTGAGAAAAATTTCTTTTGCCTTTGCGTTCGTGTTCATGCCACTAAAATTCATGTTCACTTTTGCGTTGTCCTCAAATTGACGGCCGCAAAGCCGCTTTTTCGTAAAACATCAAATATTTTTACGATGGTTCCATTCGTTACATCCTCATCAGCTTCGAGCTTAACAGGAAAATCAGCTTTTTTGATTTTGCCCGTGTCGTAAGACTTCAGTTCGTTTTCAAGTTGAGAATAAGTAACTCTTTTATCGTTAAACCACAATGTACCATTTTTTTCTGCAGTAATCGTGATTGAATCGCCAGCAACGCCGTTCGCAGTTTCGCTTCCAGGAAGCTTTACTGAAATAGCCGGAAGAATTGCAAAAGTCGTAGAAACCAGGAAGAAAAGAATCAGCTGGAAAACTACGTCAATCATCGGGATGAGGTCGACTGTTGCTGATGAAGAAGAGCTTCGTCTTCGAATCATAATCAGCCTCCGATTTTATTCTTCTGCTGTTCAATCAGCAAAATCAAGTCTGCGGCAATACCTTCCATCTGAATCATCTTCTTGTTTACTTTTGATGCAAAGAAGTTATGGAAAATAATTGAAGGAATTGAAACTACAAGTCCGGATGCAGTTGTTCCCAAAGCTTCTGCGATTGCGCTTGCAAGTGCCGCAGGATCTCCCATCGAACCGCCGTTACTCAAAACACCGAATGCGGCGATATTACCGGTTACAGTTCCCAAAAGTCCGAGCAATGTAGAAATGTTTGCGATCGTACCGAGGGCGGAAAGGAACCGTTCCATTCTAGGCATCTGCAATGTAGCTTCGTTTGTAACGCCTTCGCGAATTTCAGAAACAGGCAGGTCGTGAAGATCTATTGCCTTCTTCATGATTGAAGCAAGCGGAGTTCCAACGGCACGACAATATTCTTTTGCACCGTCATAATTTCCCTTTGCAACAAGTTCCCTGATATCAGCGACGATTTTATCCTGATTTTTGTTTATCGATGAATAAAAAATAATTCTTTCGATAATGATAAAAATCGAAACAACAAAACAAATGATGATTGGAATAATCCAAATTCCGCAGTTAATCAAAAATTTCAACATATTTTTCCTCAGTTTTATAAGTAAAATGAAACAAGCAATGAAGCTCCACCGCTTTGTTTTATATAATTTCCATACAAAGTTCTTCCACTGGCCGTAAAGAGTTTTACAGTATCTTCAAGCACGATTGAGAACTTAAATACATCCGAAGCGCGGATAAATGCACTGCATCCTACGTCCGGAATTATGTCGCCGAGAACCGTTCTGTCCCCGCAAAATCCCATCTTGGTCCAGATTGAAAAACCGTATTTGCTGTCCAAGGTGCTGAACGAATAATCAACTGTAACTGAATGTGGCGAAACTGATGAAGGACAATCAAGCCACCATGCCTGATAAGTTACCGAAAGTTCTGATGTGTCGAAAATCAAGTCAAACTGATATTCTGTATTGAGCCTTGTTCCGACAAAAACTTCGGTTGAATAAAGCCCTGTCGTTGAGCTTACCGTCGAGTAGTCCGTTACGAGCATTCCGTTTCCGAAAGCTGTCTGGGCAAATTCGATTTCAAACTTGTTTTCGATGTATTGTGTGATAGGGAAACGAATCCAGAAATCTGCAAACCAGTCTGTCTGTTCCTGAGATGTGTAGTCGCTGTAAAGCAACGATTCTTTCTGCAATTCGTAAAGCTGTGCTTTCTGGCTTTTCAAACCGCCACTTACAGAAAGTTCAACTTCTTCTGAGTAGCTGAAGGCCAGTTCGAAAGGCACGATTGATTTGCTCTGTGCATAAACGTAGGCCAATTTTCCGCTTACTACAAACGGATTGAACTTCAAGTTCATGTCGTAATTGAGTTCGCATCTGTTGTCATAGAAAGTCGTGATTCCTCTTGCCATGTCAAAATCGTATTCGATGAAAAAGTTGCAGTCGAAAACTGTTCCGGCATTTGCGGTAAATCCGGCTTTAGGCGCCATCGAATAGCGGAAAATTGTCGAGTTTTCGGTTGCAAGAGTTGCCGAAGGAATATAGCTTGCGTACCACGACGAAAGGTCGCCGGCAAATTCTGAATAGAGCTTGAAATTTTCGTTTACACCGAAACTTCCCAAAACTGAAAATTCACCGGTCTGAAGATGTGTCGAATAGTAGGTCGGGCTCAATCCCTGAAGTCCGAATTCAAAAGTGTCGTAAGTTCCGTAATATTCGATATCAACCTGATGTGGAAGCATTACAGTTCCGTCAAGTTTAAGTCCTGTATCCTTGTTGAAAAAGCCGTCGTAGCTTTTGTTCGAGGCATATCCGTTTGCATCCTCATGATAAAAATCGAATGAGAAATAGTTGTTGTCTGCCGATCGAGAAAGTGCGAAATCACCTGTAAAAATTCCAGGGTAACCGCCGCTTACGTTTCCTTCAAAATAAAGGATTTCGTTCGCATCTTCGGCCTTTTTAGCTGTTGATTCTTTTCCGTTCAATTCAGGCAAATCCGAATCAATATCAGGAAGTTTTATTTCATCCGATGGCGAAACTTCTGAGTATTCAGGAATGGCTTCCTTGTCCAAAACCTGTTTTTCTTTTTTTACCGTCGTGCTCAAGTCATCAAGCGAGACCACGTCTTCTGAATATAAACCTAAAGATACGGTAAAAAATATTGCTGACAAGACAAGTAAATGTCGTTTCATCATATTTAATTTCCTCCATCCAAATTCAAATAATCTTTAACAATTGAGTATGCCCTCTGAGTCCAGACTGAATTCGGGAACTGCTTTGCAGCAGACTGATAAATCTGGGCACTGTCGGCAATCTTTCCGGCTGTATCAAACGCTTCGATTGCGCCATACATCGATTTGGCTGCATTTTCCGGGTCGAAACCGGCGTAAACTCCGGCAGCTTTCAAAAAGTTCTCTGCTGCAGACTGATACACGGAATTTTCTCGTAAATACTGTCCATTCAAATAATATGAACCGGCCAGGACATCTGCTTCCTGGGTCAAATCCATCTGTTTTTCCATGCTGATTAATTCCATCAAAAGTTTGAGACCTTCATTTTTCTTGGAATCGTCAGCCAGGTATTTTTTTGTAAGTTCAAAACCGAGCCGTCTTCCTTCAACAGTAGACATCTGGCCTTTTTCGACAAATTCGTTGAGCAATTTTGCGGTCTTTTCGTTTTCACCAGAAACAAGAAGCGAAATTTCCTTGATTTGAGTTGAAATATTTTCTTCTTTTGATTGTTCCGGATACTGTTTCATCAGTTTTCGGGCAACCGTGATGGATTTTGCGTAATCCTCGTTCTGTCGGCACAACTTCATCAACTGATACATTGCGGCAAACTCATCCGATGGAATCAGTTTGTAGTTCAGGCTGTCCTGCATCAAAATGATGGCAAGATTCAAGTTGTCCATCTTTGCAAGACAGAGAGCATTGTAATAGCAGGCAACTCCGTAGTTTTCCGACTGCGTAAAGTCATGCCTGAACTGATAGAACCTCTGCGAAGATTCCTCCCAGAATTCGTTCTGGAAATACATCAGTGCATCCTGATAGCGGGCATTTTCGGCAACTTCAGGGAAGTTCTTGTCTGATGAGGCGATCGTATAATACTTTTCGGCCTCGCTGATTTTTTTCTGCTGGGCAAAAAGATTTGCAGCCATCAGGGCGCATCGAAGGGCTTTTTCGGAACCCGTTGATGCGTATTTTGTAAGCAGCTGTTCTGCTGCCTGATAGTTTTCGTTTTTCACGTAGACTTGCGAAAGAAGTGAAACTGCCTCGAATTTCTGATCGAGCGGGATTTGTGTCTGCTCAGCCTTTTCGAGGCTTTCAATCGTCTTTGAAAGCCATTCTTGTTTTGCTTCGTTTTCTTCCGGCGTGCTGTTATAAATTGCAAAAGCACACTGGCTTGAAAAATCCAGAGCACGGTATTTCAAAACTGCGTATTTTTTATCCACGAGCATTTTTGAAGCTGTGGTGAAGTTTTCGTAAGAAGCCTTGTTGTTGAAAAGCTGATAATAAGCATAGCCAAGATAATAGTAGGCCAGCGGGATGTTTTTGAGTTCCGGCATCGGTTTGTCGGCGGTCGAAGTTGCAGCCACATCGGTCGAGTCTGCCGCAGCATTGTTTCCGCCCGCAGCATTGTTTCCGCCCGCAGCATTGTTTACGCCCGCCTTTGCCTGGTACGCATTGAGCGAGCCGATGCAGGCGTTCCAGTTTGAATTCATGTAATAGGCAAGCGCCTGATAGAATAATCCTTCATCAAGCTCCAGAAGTTTTTTTTCATTTGCAAAAGCCGGATTTGATTTGTTGAGCTGCTCGATAACATAGTTTTCGTATGCCGATTTTGAATTCGGATACATCTGATAAATCTGGGTAAAATTGAGCATTCCTTCTTTTGCATCATCCGAAATGCCACCTTCGTCGTTTGCGATGGCCTGAGAAGTCAAAACCCAAAGTTCGTTAGAATTTATTGAAGAGAGCACCTTGGCAGCCTTTGCAGCATCACCTTTTTCTGAAAGAATCTGTGAGTATCTGTAAAATGCAAGCGTGTTCAGCTGAGAAAGGGCATCATCTTTATCGAGCAGGCTTTCAAGCTGACTTCCGTAATCGACGACTTTTTTCGCATCCGAAACGTCATAACTTAAAACGCAGAGCATTGAAATAAAGTCGCTTTTATAGTCTGTATTTTTATAATCCTTGATTGATGCAAGATTTGTTTCCAAAGCCTTGATTCCGGCCAAAGTTCCTTCGGTCTTGCCTTTAAGGGCGCCTTCGTAGAAAAGCATCAGACTGTTGATTTTCTCAAAATCTTCGCTTTCCTTTACAAGCTGTTCTCTTGCAACCGTAAGGCATCGCGAACAGTCAGCGTAATCCTTGTTTGCAAACGATTCGATCGCCATTCTAAGCCAGAATTCAGAAATTTCATTTCCGTTGATTTCTTTTTCAGAACCGTCTTCGGAAACAGCGCTGGTCATGGCCTTTTCGAAAAGTTCCTTTGCCTTGTCGCTGTTTTTCTGTTTTTCGTATGAAAAAGCGCTCATCAAAAGCATCTTTCTCTGTACTTCAAAATCAAATCCTTCGAAAATCGGAGAAACTTTTTCATAAAGCTGACAGACTCTGTCCTGTCGGGAAAGTTCGTAAAAACCTTCACAAAGCATCAGCGTTGCCCGACCGTTTTCGTAATCGTAGCCGGCATCAGAAATCAATTTTAAGGTAACCGGAACGGATTTTGCATAATCATTTAGTTTGGAAAGCGACTGTGCATAGAAAAAAGCTATCGTGTTTGCTTTGTTCGATTTTTCCTTTTGTGCCAGCTTGAAGGCCTTGGCAAAATACTGCTCTGCCTTCTTGTAGTCTTCCGCATCAAAGGCGATTCTTCCATAAAAAAAATTTGTGCTGGCATTGTCTTCGCATTCAAAAAGCGTTTTCAATGCAAGATTTCTCATTCCGAGAAAGTAATAGCATTCCGCACGATAATTCAAAACCTGATCTGCATAGCGGGAATTCGGATAGTTTCTATCCATCTGGTCGGCCTGATTCAAGACAAGCGTATAAAACCCGCCCGAAAGGTTTCTCTCCATTTCACGAGCAAGCACGAAACTGCTTTCGGTCTTCTTTACTTTCGCGCTTAAGGCCAAAGTTTCCAGCAAAATAAGCATTATCAGAAATATTTTCTTTTTCATCTTTACCCTAACTTTCTTTCCAATCACTGCGGGAAAAATCTTTGTGAAGATTGCATTCGAACCAAATTCACAAAAGTTCCAGGATTTTTTTCGATAAACTCATCTATCGTATATTCTTTTCCATTTTCAAAAATTGAAACGTTGTAGTCGCCGTTAGAATCAAAATAAGGAAAGAGAACTGCAGTGCGTGCATAAAATACATTTTGAGGAACTGAATTGTCGGTTTCACGCATTGCTGCAAGATAGAAACGGCCTGGTTCCTTGATTGCAAAAATATAGAAAAGAGCCTTCAGGGATTCAATTGAATAGCCGTTGTCCTTTATGTAAACAGGGATGTTTTTAGTTCCGTCTTTGGTAAACTGTGACGCGAAAGGCCGGATCTGAACCTCACATCCTGAGTTTTCGTATGTATAAAAGTTGTCCGAAAGAATTGAAAGATAGGCGGCGGCAATATTTCGAATCCAGTCGAGTGCAAAATACTGATTGTATTTATCGGCAAAAAGATCCGCCTTGGATCCGGTTCTTAATTTTACAGTCGGAGTTTTCAACGGGTCGAGCTCAAGATTGCTTCCTGAAATCGGACGGACAAGTCCGTCTACGACCCATTTTACAAAGCCAAAACTGTCGAGCGAAACTCCGCCCTTTTTGGCCTTTTCTTCACGAAGTTCGCCAGTACTGATTTTAACAGGCTTCAATTCACCGTCATAGCAGGCGTCTTTTTCAAAAACAAATCCCGGCAATTTTTCACGGATACAGCCGATCATCTGCAGGCTGTCGTCGTAAAGCAAGGTGTTTACATCAGCGTATTCCCAAGGAAGACTCGTCTTGGTGACTTCAACCATCTGCGTAAACGAAAACGAATACAGATTGTCGATTGTCAGTCCGACCGGCACAGAATGAGCCAGGTACATTCCGAAAATCAAAAAGCTTCCGTAAACCTTTTCATCAATTTTCTTTTTTTTCATTGCCGCATTCATCGAAGGAACATTTTCGGCATCAAACTCAACATAGATTTCCGAATTTTTGTGGAAATAATAGCGCACGCTGATAGGATTTCCGGTCTTTTTGTCGCGGAACAAAATCCAGCTGCCAGGCAAATCGTAGGGATAGATTTCCATAACAGCCGTTTTAGTTTCATTCGGCGAAATCAATTCCATCTCTATCTCGCTGGCAGGCGCAACTACGATTGCAAAACAGTCGTCCAGTTCTTCCATTCGGACCTGAAATTTCTGTCCAAGAGAATTTTCATAAACTTCTGAATCCTGGAACCTCAGGCTTTTCAAATCCTGAGTGAACCATTTATCAATTATTTTTTCGCGGATTTCACTGGAATCAGGGATGTCCCGACCGTAATATCCTTCCGCAAAACAACAAAATGAAACGAGAAAGATTAGTGCTATGGCGAAAAAATGTTTTTTCAAGTTTTACTTATCCTCTTTTTTCTCATCAGGATGACGACCAACCGGAGCGTTTGCAAGCAAAAGCTTAAGTCGGTTCAACTGGTTAACTTCACTTGAACCCGGGTCGTAGTCGATGGCAGAAATATTTGCTTCTGGGAATCGGCGTCTAAGTTCCTTGATCATACCTTTTCCAGTTACGTGGTTAGGCAGACAAGCAAAAGGCTGAACACAGGCAATCGACGGAACTCCGCTGTTGATAAGCTCAACCATTTCGGCAGTAAGGAACCAGCCTTCACCGGTAATATTTCCAAGCTGTACGATATCATCAACACCCTTCATCAGTTCATAAATTGATGATGGCGGATCAAATCGCTTGCTCTTCTTGAGTCGTTTTTCGATGTATCTTCGGTAAAGTCCCAAAGCCCAGATTAAGCGACGTGCATTTTTCTCGGTCTTTTCAGGGAAGGCCAGCTTTTCGTGTCGGAAAATACCGGTCGAGAACGAATAGAAGAAAAAGTCCATCAAGTCTGGAACTACACATTCAGCGCCTTCACGTTCGATTGTTCCGAAAATATCGTTATTTGCAGTCGGATGGAACTTAACGAGGATTTCACCTACGACACCAACTCGTGGTTTTTTGATAGGCAAAAGTTCGAGGTTGTCAAAATCCCGGATGATTCCACGGATGATTCTGTGGTAGCAAGGACCTGTCAAAACCTTCATCTTTCGGATGATCGTGTTGTTCCATTTTTCATAAATTGCATTTGCGCTTCCAGGAACCTTTTCGTAAGGTCGGGTTCTGTAAAGAACTCGCATCAAAAGGTCTCCGAGCATCAAGGTCTTGAATGCACGGTCTGCAAGCGGCAGGGTAATCTTAAATCCAGGGTTATCCTCGAAGCCCTGAGCGCTCAAACTGATTACAGGGATGTGTCCCCAGCCGGCATCTTTCAAGGCACGTCGGATAAATCCGATGTAGTTTGTTGCACGACATCCACCACCAGTCTGCGTAATCAAAAGGCTGACATGATCAAGATCGTACTTGCCTGATTTGAGGGCAGCAATCATCTGACCTGAAACCAAAATTGAAGGATAGCATGCGTCGTTGTTTACGTACTGAAGTCCGACATCAACGGCCTTTGTATCAACTTCCGGCAAAATTACAAGTCTGTAGCCGGAGCACTCGAAGGCTTTTTGCAGCATCCTAAAGTGGATCGGACTCATCTGTGGCGCAATAATCGTGTGGGTATATTTCATTTCCTTCGTGAAAACCTGTCGCGGGAAGGCAGCAGATTTTACAGGAATTTCGTGCTTGGTTCGGTTTCGTTCCTTTACGGCCGCAATCAGCGAGCGAACTCGGATTCGGACGGCACCGAGGTTAGAGCCCTCATCAATCTTGATGAGCGTGTACATCTTGCCTTTTGCAGACATGATTTCATCAACCTGGTCGGCTGTAACTGCATCAAGACCGCATCCAAAACTCGTAAGCTGGATGAGCTCAAGGTTAGGCATCTGAGAAACAAACGAAGCGGCTCGATAAAGTCGGTTATGGTAAGTCCACTGGTCGACGATTCGCAAAGGTCGCTCGATTGCACCAAGATGGGCTACGCTGTCTTCTGTAAGAACTGCAAGTCCAAGTCCGTTGATAAGTTCCGGACTACCATGATTGATTTCCGGATCAAGATGATATGGACGACCGGCAAGAACGATACCGTTTCCGCCACGCATGATGATTTCTTCGATTGCTTCTTCGCCGGCAAGCTGAACTTCTCGGCGGAATTTAGCCTGTTCTTCCCAGGCTGCCTCAACTGCATTCTCGATTTCTTCCTGCGGAATGGCAAACTTGAAGAAAAGCTCTTCGTAAAGTCGCTCTGCAAGTCGTTTTTTATCATAAATCGGCAGGAACGGATTCATAAAGGTGATTGATTCGTCCTGTCGAAGTTCATCAATGTTGTTTCTTAAAACTTCAGGATAGCTGGTTACGATAGGACAGTTGTAGTGGTTTCCGGCACCAGTATCTTCTGTCTGCTCGTAAGGCGCACAAGGATAGAAAATAAACTTTACGCCAGCCTTGATGAGGCTTTCCATGTGTCCATGCGAAATTTTTCCTGGATAACAAACTGATTCAGACGGAATAGATTCAAGTCCGCGCTCGTAAACAGAACGTGTCGAACGAGGAGAAAGTCGAACCCTGAAACCAAGTTTTGTAAAGAAAGTGAACCATAACGGATAGTTTTCGTAGATGTTGAGAACTCGTGGAATTCCGACATCACCGCGAGTTGCTTCTTCAGCAGAAAGCGGCTTGTAACTGAAAATTCGGTCGTACTTCCATTTGAAAAGGTTCGGCATCGGCCTCTTGTCATCATCCTCTTCGATACCTGTGTTTGCCTTGTTGCTGGCATCAACGACTTTTACGTCGCCTTCAAGTTCAGCACCACGCTCACATCGGTTTCCTGTGATAAAGCGTCTTTTTTCATCACCAGTAGAGAATGTGTTTATAGTAAGAAGACAGTTGTTGTTACATTTTCCGCATCGTCTTAGTTCAAGATCAACATGGAACTTTTCGAGATCCTCAAGAGTTGCCATATTCGTATGGATTTCTGGAATTCCGCCATCAGGATTTTCTGCAACCATAGGAGCAACCATTTCCTGCCACTGGCTCAATGCGATAAGGGCTGCCCCGTACGCACCCATCAAACCTGCAACATCAGGACGGAATACGTTTACGCCGGCAATTTTTTCAAATGCCCTGAGGACAGCATCGTTATTGAACGTACCACCCTGAACGACAACCTTAGTTCCAATTTCGCTTGCTTTTCTAAGCTTGATAACCTTGAAAAGCGCATTTTTGATTACTGAATAAGAAAGACCGGCTGAAATATCTGCAACTGTCGCACCTTCCTTTTGAGCCTGCTTAACACGGCTGTTCATGAATACGGTACATCGGCTTCCCAAATCGATTGGATGTTCGGCAAGAAGGGCTTTTTTACTGAAGGTTCTTACGTCCATTCCAAGAGATCGTGCGAAGTTATCAAGGAAGCTTCCACAACCTGATGAGCAGGCTTCGTTAAGCTGGATTGAAGTGATAGCGCCGTCTTTCATCCTAAGACATTTCATGTCCTGTCCACCGATGTCGAGCAAAAACTCAACGCCTGGAACGAAGAAATCAGCGGCCCTGTAGTGAGCGATTGTTTCAACCTCGCCCGAATCTACGCCCAAGGCAGCCTGAAAAAGGGCTTCACCGTAACCTGTCGAAACAGATCGGGCAATATAAACATTTTTAGGAAGCTGCTTGTAAAGATCCTTCAAAACTTTTACTGCAAGCTCAACCGGATTTCCGGCATTTACGTCGTAGAATCTCCAGAGGATTCGGCCTTCCTGGTCAACGAGAACCGCCTTGGTCGTAGTCGAACCTGAGTCCAAACCTAAGAAAACAGGACCTGTTGCTTCTTCGAGAGGAGCACTTGCGGCCTTTTCTGCTGCGTGCCTGTCCTGGAATTCTTTTAAGTCTGCCTCATCCTTAAAAAGCGGCTCGAGGCGCTGAACTTCCTGCATCTCTGCGTCGACAAGCGTCGTAAGAGCTTCTCGAAGTTCACTTACCTTCATGAACGAAGGCTTATCTTTTTCTGAAAGACAGTTGTAGCTTGTCTCCGCAGAGTAAGCGGCACCTGCGGCTACAAAAAGCTGAGAATCTTCCGGAACGATGATGGCATCTCCGGTAAGTTTCAATGTCTGAATGAATCGCTCGCGAAGCTGGTCCAAAAAGTGGAGCGGTCCTCCGAGGAAGGCAACGTTTCCGCGGATTGGTTTACCGCAGGCAAGCCCCGAAATCGTCTGGCTTACGACGGCCTGGAAGATAGAAGCCGCAATGTCTTCACGTCGGGCACCTTCGTTGATGAGCGGCTGAATATCCGTTTTGGCAAATACGCCGCAGCGTGCCGCGATCGGATAAATCGTGGTGGCGCCTTTGGCAAGCTCGTTCAAACCCGGTGCATCAGTTTCGAGAAGAGCGGCCATCTGGTCGATGAAGGCTCCGGTACCACCGGCACAGGTTCCGTTCATTCGCTGCTCTACGCCACCTGTAAAATAGGTGATTTTTGCATCTTCACCACCGAGCTCGATTACAACATCAGTCTGTGGAATTATTTTCTGAACTGCAGTTGTTGAAGCAACAACTTCCTGAATAAAAGGAACGGAAAGCCAGTGAGAAACGGCAAGTCCACCTGAACCGGTAACTTTTACGCTTACTGCCTGCTCTTCCTTATCCTTACATTTTTCCTGAATTGCATCCAGGGCGCGGCCAACGACTGCTATAATTGTGCTGCGAATATCTGCACGATGTCGTTCATATTCGCTATAAATTGGCTTGTCATTTTCATCAAGAGCCACAACTTTTACAGTTGTAGAACCTACATCAATTCCCATGCGAACAGGAACTTTTGCATTCTCAAAACTCATTTCTGAAATTTTTGTTTCATTTCCCATATTAACATCCTTAAATCGGAAAGAGAAAGAAAG
>JAILRX010000031.1 GCA_024697985.1 Treponemataceae bacterium
CCTCGTTTTCGGCCGGAAATCGGACCAGAATAATTTTCAATTCCAGGACAGTACCCTACTTCCTTCATCATGTCGATGTCGTAAGTCGTTCGGGTCTTGAGTCTCTGCGCCTCTATCAACTTTCCGGCATCCTCAAGTTCCAGAACTCGGTCCACCATTTCGTCCTGAATTCTCTGAGTGGCCTCAATCAAAAGGTCGTGCGGAACAACGAAGTGCTTGGCAGGATAAATCACAGTTTCATCAAGTTCTTCGACAGTTTCCCTCGTTATCACATTGAACCGTCGGATTCTGGAAACCTCTTCCCAGTCAAGCTCGATTCTGTAAGCTTCATCAGTTTCCATGTAGGCAGGATAAACTTCGATTACGTCCCCTTTAATGCGGAAATTTCCTCTTTCAAGAACATCATCGTTTCGCTGATACTGAAGGTTTATGAGGTCGCGTGCAAATTTTGACGTTGAAAGCTGCTGCCCCTTTTCGACATGAAGACGCATGTCCTTGTACAAATCAGGCATACCAAGACCGTAAATGCACGAAACCGTTGCAATTACAATTACGTCCCGCCTTTCCATCAGGCTGTAGGTGGCAGAAAGCCGCATGCGGTCAATTTCATCATTGATGGAAGCATCTTTTTCGATATAAAGGTCACGCGCCGGGACATAGGCTTCAGGCTGATAGTAATCGTAATAGGAAACGAAATATTCTACGGCGTTATTTGGAAAAAAATTCTTGAATTCTTTATAGAGCTGAGCCGCCAAAGTTTTATTGTGGCTGATGACGAGAGTCGGTTTTTGAACCTTTTCGATGATTTTGGCCATCGTAAAGGTCTTTCCGCTTCCGGTGACACCTTTTAAGGTCTGAAATCTGTCGCCGCGAAAAATACCTTGGGCCAGCTTTTCAATAGCCTGGCCCTGGTCTCCTGAGGGTTCATAAGGTGAAACAACCTGCAGCTGACGCATAATCTTTCTCTTTAATTTCTCTCTTCGAGAACTACTACTACATCAAGAGTTTTCTTGCCTCGGATGATCGTAATTGTAGCTTCATCCCCCGGCTTTGTCTTTTCCAAAGCGGAATTGTAGTCAGCAACAGAGGAAACTGAAATACCGTTTATTGCAGTAATGATGTCGCCTCCGATATAGAAAGTTGCTGATGAGCGTGAATATCGGACAGCTTCTGTTCCACCCTGAAGGCCTGCCTTTTCAGCATTACTTCCTCGGGTAACTTCGCTTATCAAGATACCAGTTGATGTGCTCAAATTTGCATAGCGTGCAAGGGACTGAGTTACAGGAACGGCCGTAATATTGAGGCTTCCACGTTTTACCTTGCCGTAACGCATCAGGTCAGAAACGATTCGTTTTGCAGTATTTACAGGCATTGCAAATCCGACACCTGCAGAGCTTCCGCTTGTTGAATAAATCATCGTGTTGATACCGATCATACGGCCCTGAGTATCCAAAAGCGGACCGCCAGAATTTCCCGGGTTGATGGCCGTATCGGTCTGAATCATATCCTGAAGGATCGTATTGTTCGACTGAATCGGACGGCCAAGGCTTGAAATAATTCCCGTCGTCATCGTGCGGTCAAAACCGAACGGATTTCCGATGGCAATTACTTTCTGCCCGATTTTAAGGTTAGCTGAATCTGCAAACGGAATCGTCGTAAGTTCAATATTCTCAGGCGGCTCAAATTTTACGACAGCGATATCGGTCTGGCTGTCCTGACCTACGAGCTTGCCTTCGTACTGAGTTCCATCAGCAAGTGAAATATAGATTTTATAGGCATCCTTGATAACGTGCCTGTTGGTTACGACATAACCTCGCTTATCGATTATTGAACCGGAACCTGTTCCCCCGTCTGTAGGATAGGCTTCGAAAAACCAGTTGTACTGAATTACCTGCGTGCTGATGTTGACAACTGCATCCGAGCATTTTTCGTAGACTGTAATGTTCTGAATTTCTTCCTGAGTATAACCGTCTTCTGCGGTGTATGTGGAAATCTGCTTTAAGTTAGCATCGTTGGTCTGAAAATTCACAAGGTCATCATCAGAAAAATCCGATGCAACATTGATTTTTGTTTCCGTGTTCTGTGTGCTTTCAGAAACCTGTGGGGCACGACGCTCATCAGCCTTTTTGGAAATCGAAAGTGTCGTAAAAAGGGTTACTGCAACGGCAGCAAGAGCGCAAATTGAAGATATGATTATAAGTTGAGATTTTGAATACAGTTTCATAACAATAATATACTACAAAAAAATTCTAATTGGAAGATAATCTTGCAAACTGGTCAGTTTCGGTATAAACTTAACAAAAATATTTATTAAAAAACTGTTTGTTCATTATCACACATAAAACAGCTTATTAACAGTTAACCTATATAGTATTAGGAATTTCAAATGGATAGAAGACAGGTAAAAACCAGGAAGGCAATTTTTGAAGCCTTCATCAACTTGATTACAGAAAAGAACTACAACAAGATAACAATTCAAG
This sequence comes from Treponemataceae bacterium, assembly GCA_024697985.1. Taxonomy (GTDB): domain Bacteria; phylum Spirochaetota; class Spirochaetia; order Treponematales; family Treponemataceae; genus RGIG9060. Next base: position 2,481 of record JAILRX010000031.1, read on the forward strand.
AAATTATCGATGAAGCAGATATCGGAAGAAGTACATTCTACTCACACTTTCAGACAAAAGATGAGCTGCTGATGGCTCTTTGTCAGGACATTTTCCATCATATTCTTGAAACGGCAAATGATGCACATCACACGCATGGACACCAGCAGGTCGAAGGCGTTCCGAATTCAGTCATCTGCCACATGCTGCAGCACATCAAGGAAAATGACCACAAAATCCTTACGCTGCTTTCCTGCGAGGGAAACGAATTTTTCTTGAAATACTTCAAGGAAAACCTGAACAAGCTGATGTTCATCAACTTCATTAAGGACAGGCCGAAAAATGAACTGGAAGACACAAAACTTCCGCCTCAAGATTTTCTTTTGAACCACATTTCAGGCTCCTTCGTCGAAATGATCCAATGGTGGATTAAAAACGGCATGAAAGAAAGCCCTGAAGAACTTGATGCATGGTTTTCCAGGGTAATAACCTGTGGCTGTTAAAAAAATACTAGACAAATCTCCGATTTTGTTCAATAATGATAAATATAATAAATTTATTCATTTTTGCACAAATTTTTAATTTTGTGGAAATCAAGGAGATTGTACTATGCACATGGCAGATGCCCTCGTTTCCCCAGCAGTTGCGGGAACAATGTTTGCCCTTTCAGCAGTAGCAGCAGGCTACTCTGTAAAAAAAGTTCATGACGAGAACGATTCAAAAAAGATTCCTCTCATGGGCGTTATGGGAGCCTTCGTTTTCGCTACCCAGATGATCAACTTTACTATTCCAGGAACAGGTTCTTCAGGACACCTTTGCGGCGGCATGATGCTGAGCGCTTTGCTCGGACCTTACGCCGGCTTTTTGACAATGATCGGTGTTCTTTTGATTCAGTGCCTTTTCTTCGCTGATGGCGGTCTTCTGGCCCTCGGCTGCAATATCTGGAACATGTCTTTCTACGGATGCTTTATCGGTTCGCTTTTGATCTGGAAACCGATTATGAGCAAGGGAGCAAAACAGTGGAAAATCGCTCTTGCTTCAATTCTTGGATGTGTCGTTACCCTTCAGCTGGGTGCGTTCAGCGTAACTCTTGAAACTTTGGCTTCAAGAATCACAGATTTGCCTTTCGGTGTTTTCGTTGCAACAATGCAGCCTATCCACCTTGCAATCGGATTTGTTGAAGGCTTGATCACAGCAGCAGTTCTCTGCTTCGTATATGCAGCACGACCTGAATTCATCTGGGGAATTCCAGAAAATGCAATTTCAGCAGATGAAGCTGATGGTGCAAAAGCTAAAAAAGGCTTCCTTTCAGCACGAAACACAATCATTGTTTTGGCTTGTCTTGCTTTGGTAATCGGTGGTGGACTTTCACTTGTAGCTTCTTCAAATCCAGACGGTCTTGAATGGGCCATGGAAAAAGTTGCAGGAACAGCAGAACTTGAACCAACAGAACAGGCTTTGAATGCAGCAGAAGGTGCCGGAAAAGTACAGGAAGCAACATCTTTCCTTCCTGACTACACTTTCAAGAATGTTGATGAAGATTCCGGCGCTGCAGTTGCCGGAACTACAGTTTCAGGCATCGCTGGAGGTGCAATCGTTGCAGCCCTCTGCATCTGCCTTGCTTTACTCGCGCGGGTAATCAGAAAAGCATTTGACA
>JAILRX010000075.1 GCA_024697985.1 Treponemataceae bacterium
TCAGATTTATGCCCGATCCAAACCGGAAGCCAAAAGTGCATCAAGTTCACGGGAGGCTTCTTCAAAAGAAGTAAAATGAATCGCATTGATGCCGTTTCGTTTTGCGCCTTCAACGTTTTCTGATCTGTCATCAAGAAAAACACATTCTGAAGGATTCAAGCCGAATCGGTTCAAGATTCCCTGATAGATTGCATCATCAGGCTTGATGATTTTTTCCTTGCCGGAAACAAAGGCGCCCGTAACTGATTCTGTGAACGAAAAAGTGTGTTCCCAGTGATAGTCAAAAAGCCATCCGGGATAATTCGTCAAAAGATAAATCGTGTATCCGCGTTTCTTGAGGTCGCTGAGCCATTTTTTGGAATAGTCGAATGAAGTTACGGTTTTAACGATTTCCACATTCAAAAATTTATCTGCTATCGGGACAGCCTCTTTCATTTCGCCGGAAAGATCTGAAAGCATTTTTGCAAAAACCTCTTCCTTGCTCATAACGCCGCGGTCAAGCTCGACCCACCAAGGTCCAAGCAAAGTGTTTTTAGCAATTACCTGGACCTGATTTTCGGTAAGCCCCATATCACGCAGAACACGGATAGGATCAAAATTTGCGATGACGCCACCAATATCAAAAATAATGTTTTTTATCAAATCAATTCACCTTTGAAGCAAATTCAGCAATTGCGGCCTTTGCTTTTTCCTGATTTTTAAGTGGATTTACGAAAGAAGTTGATGCGACAACTGTTGCGCCTTTTTTTGTTACTTCAGAACTGATGGCTTCGATTGTACTCGCTGAACTTCCGCCCATGCTTGAAGCAAGGATGAAAACTTTTTTTCCGGAAAAATCACACTTTTCAATAAATGTATTGATTGGAGCTGAAGGTCGTGAAGCCCAGACTGGTGTTCCGATTACGACAATGTCAAATTTTGAAAGGTCGGGAAGAGCCGTCTTGAGTTCAGGCTTAAAGCCTTTCATTGCGTCCTTTCCTCCGTGCAGGAATTTGAAAAGACCTTTTGTAGGGTAAGCTTTTACAGTTTCGAGTCGGACAACGTTGCTGCAAGAGATTTTTTCAGCAAGATTTTTTGCAACAAAATCGATGTTGCCTTCGAGTGAATAATAAACAATGATAGTTTCTGACATTATTTGTCCTCCATAATCAATCTATAATCTAATATACTACAATTTACAATATTTTTCTTTGCATTTTGTCATTGCATGCTAAAATTAATCATGTTTAAAGTAGCAATTATCGGTGCGGGCAGCATCGCAAAAAAAATGGCCACAACAATTAATAAAATGAAGGACTTCGAAGCATACGCTATCGCAAGCCGCAAGTTGGAAAAAGCTCAGGCCTTTGCAAAACAGTTTAAATTCACCAAAGCTTATGGAAGTTACGAAGAAATGCTCCAGGACGAGGCAGTTGATTTAGTCTATATTGCCACTCCGCATTCCTGTCACAAAGAGCAGGCGCTTCTGTGCCTTAAATACAAAAAGCCGGTTCTTTGCGAAAAGATTTTTACGCCTTCAAGCAAGGACAGTGCCGAAGTTTTCGAGCAGTTTGAAAAAGAAAAGGTTTTCATAAATGAAGCACTTTGGACAAGTTTCATGCCGTCACGAAAAATCCTCAATGAATTGCTTTACGAAAAGAAAGTCATCGGGGACATCACCAGCATGGATGCTTCTTTCAAAGTTCCGCTCACCCATAAGGAACGAGTCGTCCGAAAAGATTTGGGCGGCGGCGTTCTGATGGACATAGGAATTTATCCTGTCACCTTCATTTTCAGGACGCTGGGATTTGACTATCAGGATTTTAAAATTGATGAAATCAAATATAAAAACGAAGTTGATGTAAAGGAAGAACTGACTTTCACCTACAAAAACGGAATTCAGGCGCACTGCCACGTGGACGGCACTTCGATAATTTCGCTTTTTGTTACGATCTACGGAACGAAAGGAAAAATCGTGCTGGACATGGTAAACTGCCCTAACTACATCAAGGTTTATGGAAAACGCGGACTTCTCAAAAAGTTCATTTTCTGCCGTCCTAAATTCGGCGGATTTGAGTTCGAGCTGGAAGAAAGCCGAAAAGCCATT
>JAILRX010000197.1 GCA_024697985.1 Treponemataceae bacterium
CCTCAGCTGACGGCTGCGAACGAAGAAGCAAGTCTTATTCACGAGGCTGCCATCGGAAAGATTGCAGGCGAGCAGATTCTTAAGTTGAGGACTCTCGGACTTACAGAAGAAGAAGCCGAGCAGAAAATTATCGAAGGCTTCTTGCGATAGGCGCGAGTTTTTGGCGTGCGACTTGGTCCGCGCTAAATTGTGCGCCGGCCATTTTCGCCTTATTGTTGCGCGCCGGCGGGTCAGTCGCAGGATGCCTGCGCGGCTTCCCGGCCGAAGACGCACCCGCAGTAATGCTGCCGGTAAATGCCGTATTCCTTGCAAAGCTGAATCGAGCGAAGATATCCGCCTTCCTTTTTAAAATCAGCATGCAAAAATTTTGGCAGAATCATCTCCGGATTTTGCCTTGAAAAATCATCAAAAATCCTGTCACCAATCGTATTGATTTTGAGCGCGTCTTTTTGTGGGCCCAAGGTCAGCGTCGTGCACCAGTAATCAAATTTATTTTCAATTGCAAATTCAAGCGTTTTTTTCAGACGGAAACCGTAGCACTCAAGGCATCTGGAACCGCATTCTTTTTCTGTTTTGCGCTCCGGAAAATCCTGAAGGTTGATGGCCTTTATAAAATCCAGCCGTGGATAGAATTCTTCACTTTTCAAGTCGTTCTGTGGAATAATCAGCTTTACGTTTTTAAACTGCGGGATTTTTTCAACGACGTCTTTTTGTGCCTGGATTCTAAGTTCGTATTCTTCAATCGGGTCGATGTTCGGGTTGTAGAAAAAAAGCGTTACGTCAAAATGAGGGATGAGCCGCTCGAGGCATCCTGTACTGCATGGACCGCAGCAGGAATGGAGCAAAAGACTGGGTTTGGATTCCAGACTTTCGATTTCTTTTTTCATCAATTCGTTAAAATTGATTTTTTGCATCAGAAGGCCCAGCCCAAGGCAAAGTTTACGCTCGGAATATAGAACTGATCGCTTCCTAAACCGTAGTAATAGGAAAAATCAGCGCCGAGGGAAATTACAAAGTTGTTTTTAAGGATGAACTGCCATCCGATTTGAGCCTGTGCTGTGAGTGCATAGAGAAGTCCGAATGCACCTCCACCGCGTATGCTGATGAAAAGGTCGTAAGGGGCTTTCCCCAGAGGATAGATTGAAAATCCACCGGTGACGCCAGCTGCTGCCGGTACGATAAGATACGAAAGGCTTTCAATTTCAAGCTGAAATGCAACGTGCTTTGAAAAGGCAATTTCCCATTCGAGAGGAAATCGGACGATGTCTGCTGGAATAAGGTCGAACAATTCAAAAAGGCCTGCTGAAAATGGAGATCCGATATCAGCCTTGATGACGTTTTTGGCAAGAACCATCTCGTCCGGAAAATCAAATTCTTCGAGTTTTTCTTCTTCAGTTTCTGAAACAGTGACCATGATGTCGGGAGCGGGTTGCTTCTGGGCAAAAATTGCCTGAGTGAAGAATAATGATGCTGTCAGAATTAAAAAAATATACTTTTTCATAAAGCCTCTTAAGTTCCAGGTTTACGGAAGAACAATCTTATCAATTATACCAGAAATTGCAGCAATTGCTATGCCGTAGTTTGTCATCGGTACATTTTGAGTTTCGGCATTTTTTTGTCGGGACAAGACATAACTTCTATTAAACATGCACGAACCGCACTGAATTATGATGTCGTAGTCGGCTAAATTTTCCGGAAAGTCAGCGCCGCGCACAAAATCGATTGTGAGTTTTTCTCCGTCACCGGCTTTTTTGCCTTCGACAAGTTTTCTGAGCATTGCAGGAATCTTGATTCTTCCGATGTCTTCTTCAAGTGGTGCGTGTGTGCAGGCTTCGGCGATAAGTACCTTTGACTCTCCTGTCAAAAGACTGATGGTCTTTGCGCCTTCCACGAATTTGCTGATATCTCCCTTGTTTGATGCCATCAAAACTGAAAATGAGGTGAGTGCGACCTCTTCCGGTTTGTTTTCATAAACAAATTTGAAAACCTGACTGTCCGTGATAATCAGAGCAGGTTTTTCCTTGAGCTTATCAATTGTCAGAGTGAATTTATCCGTGGTGCAGCAGACCGGGATGCATTTTTTATCGAGGAGTTCACGTAGGATTTGAACCTGCGGAAGGATGAGTCTTCCTTTCGGGGCCTGAATATCCTGAGGCATTACGAGAACTACGGTGTCGCCTTCCGCACAGAGCCCTGAGGTAAACTGCCTTGAATTGAAGTCTTCCGGGATTATCGTCTTGATTTTTTCAATCAGGTTTTGGATTCCAACCTTGTTTTTTGCGTTGACTGTGACAGAGCCTTCTTCATCGCAGGTAACATCAGTCCTGATTTCTGAGTTGATGTCAGAGTTGATGACCTTTAGAAATGGTTTGTTTGCCTTTTTGAGCTCCGTGATGAATTCATCGTAGTTGCCTTCGGTGCCATCGCCTGCAGGCTTTTTATCAGCATGTGTTGAATCAGCCTTTTCGTGCTGACCATAGACGAGAAGTACGACATCGCATTTTTTCAGCGCGTCCATCGTTTTTTCGAGACGTTTTTTACCAAGCTCGGTGGAGTCAGCAAAACCTGCCGTATCAATAAAAAGAACCGGTCCGATTCCGTTGATTTCCATGGTTTTATAGACCGGGTCTGTTGTAGTTCCGGCAATTTCAGATACGAGAGCGAAATTTTGTCCTGTAAGCGCATTTAAAAGAGTAGATTTTCCGCTGTTCGTTGAACCAAAAATTCCGATTGTGAGCCTCTGTGACTGAGGCGTATCTTGTAAACTCATTCTTTTCCTTATCTCCTTTTGGAAGTATAATCTCTGCGATTGAGGCGTATCTTGAAACTCATTCTTGCATTATAGCATAATAGATTCCTAAAATCTTGTTTTTGTAGGGATTTTTAAGCTATACTTTGCATATGTCTCTTAATTGCGAAGAAATTGAAATCATACTTGACGAACTGAATCTTGAAGGTAGCTTTATCCAGCAGATTGTTCAGCCTGGATTCGACAGCCTTGCTCTTTACACCTACAAAGAGGGAAGATCAAAGACGGTTTTTATTTCTCTTGCAAACGGCGCGTGCCGAATCAACGAAACACGCAAAAAAGTTCCGAAAAACGAAAAGCCTCTGCGTTTCATGGAGTTCATGAAATCAAGGATAAAAGGATGCAGGATTGATTCCTGCGAGCAAATCGGGAAGGAACGAATCATCAGGTTTGAGCTTTCTCATTGCATCGATGATTCTGTCGAGCACTTTTTGATGTTCGTCCGATTGTGGTCGGGCAGTGCAAACATAATAGTGACTGATGAAAACCTCAAGATTCTGGACGTGTTCTATCGCCGTCCGAACAAAGGGGAAGTGGGCGGAAAGGTCTTCGTCCTGCCGGAAATCCGGGAACAGACAAGGACGTTCGTCGCGCGCACCTTCGACGAGGCCTCCAGTAACGAGTCCGCCGACGAATCTTGCGCGGATGGTGCCGACGCTGCAAGCGAATCTAGCGCGGACGGTGCCGACGCCGCGGACAACGAAAACCTCGCTAACAAAGACGGCCGCGCGCTCAGCTACAACGAGAAGGTCGAACTTTATTATTCAGAAAACGCCGAAAGCCTTTCCAGAAAGGCCCTTTTGGAGCAGGCCGAGCGCTATTTTTCAGAGCACCGAAGCAAAATTCAGGGAGCCCTTTCCAAACTTCAGGACAAGCGCGCTTCCTTTTTGAAAAGCGACGAACTCAAGCATTTCGGGGACCTCATTTTAACTTACGGCTATCAGATTGACGGCGAAAGCGAATGGCTTGAATGCGAAGATTACGAAAGCGGCGAAAATGTGCGCATCAAAATAGATCCGAAAAAATCGGTTCAGGAAAACGCATCAAAATATTACGAGCAGTACAAAAAAT
>JAILRX010000201.1 GCA_024697985.1 Treponemataceae bacterium
ATGTTCGCAGTTCGTCTTGAACGGTCAATTGAGAAAGGAACGGCACCGTAACAGAATGGACTCATGAAGATTTCTTCTGACTGTGCGGACCTTGTGTACATTACGTTGATGTAGGCGTTTCCTTCAAGCTCGGCTGGAATCTGAATTGTCTGTACAGATGCGAGCGTGTCCGAAGAGAACCATTTTGCGGCATAAACCTTGTCGCGCTCCACGGTGATAAGTCCGCTTCCGGTGTAAGGCGCCTTGATAAAGACTTTTGCCGTTTCGCCTGCAACCAGGTCGCTCTTTTCAAGCTTGATTTCAAGTTCGGCTGTTCGGGTAAGGCTTCTGGTAAGGTTTGTCTGGCCTACAATCGAATAGTTGATTGAAGCAAAAACCAGTCCGTTTTTATCAATGAGCGAAAGTACGAATTCTCCTGCATCCTTGGTCGGGATGTAGTATTCAAATCCAGTTTTTGCGATGTTGATCTGCTGGCTGCTGATTTCAGACTTTTTCTTTACCGACTGATATTTGTAGATTCCGTTCGGCTGTTTTACCAAAGTTGAAATGTATTTTACTTCTTCAATTTTCAAGGTGATGTCGTTTACGCCGATTCTTTCAAGATTCTGGTCAATCGCGATAAAGTTGAATTTTCGTTTCGTATCCTTCTTGATGTAATCCAAATCACCGTCTGCCTTGTAGCCCAAAAGGTATTCGAGAGGTGAAACGTAGACAACTGATGAGCGGGTTACAGAACGGCCCGAGCCTTTCTCAAAGCCTTCTGCAAAAACCGTCATTCTATAGGTTGATTTTTCGAATTTGTTCATGTCGATGTCAAAGCTGACCTGTCCGTTTTCGTCAGTCTGCTTTGTGCCCAAAAATTCTGAGTAAGAGTTGCCCTTGCTGTAAGGGTCGGCAAAACTGTAATCAGAATATTTTGCAAGGTGCGGAAATCCAGAGTACAAGTCCATCTGAGCCTTGATGTCGTTTCCGCGTGCCGGAGTTCCAAAAAGATTTGCGAGAGTTACGTTGAATTTGAGCTGCTGAGGTGTAATCCATCCTGAATTTGGAATCGGATCGAATGCGGTTGCAATTCTGAGGCTGTCCGGCAAGAATTCTTCAACCTTAATCTGAGTAGAATTGATGTAGATTCTCTGTGTTTCGTTATTCTTTTCTTTTAATCGATAAAGCGTAACTTCATAAACTCCAGTCGGAGAATAGTCGCGGGTTTCAAAGTTTACTTCATCAAAACCGCTCGGAGAGAACTTGAATCGGTTCGTGTAAAGAACTGAATTCTGTGAGTCCACAACTTCAACTTCAACAGGGATGTTCGAAAGGTTTTCCTTCCAGTCGCCCGATTTTGAAATGATACCGAGATGAACTTTTTCGCCCGGTCGGTAAATTCCACGGTCAGAGAACATGAACGAATTGATTTTTTTAGGTTCGTCAAATCCGTATTCACCGCCAATGTCGAAGTTCGAATAGTCCAGGGTTCGTCCACGCTGAGAGAAAGGCATGAACGAAAGGTCGTTTTCAGTCTTTACGACAAAGGCTGTAGGCTGATGTTCCAGAGTGTATTTCCGCGAATCAGAGAACTTAGGAAGAGAAGCGTGCCCGTTCGCATCTGTTAGGGTTGAAACAAGCGGATTTCCATTGAGCGCGATTACAGAAACAGTTGCGTTCGGAACCGGTCTTCCAGTTGCAGCCGACTGAACGTAAACCTCGCGAGAGTCGTCCATGTTGCGCTTTACGATGAAGGTCAAATCAGTTACGAGGATGAGCCTCTTGTCGCTAGGGCTAGAATTGTTATAGCCATAATCGTAGTCGTAGCTGTTTGAGCGGCCGGCATTCATCTTGTCTTCCGGACTCTGCTTAACTTCAAAGATGAAAAGTCCGTTCGTCAGATTTTTCTGATAGTCGTTTCTAAGATATGGAGTGAAATCGTATGAAAAATATGAGGCTCGATTTTCTGCCGCATCCATGATCGAAAATGATGAACGATATTTTTCTGCAATGTTGTTTTCGTTGAAGTTATAGTTGTTGAACCTGAAATTCCTCATGTCACCGTTTGACATTGAAACCAGGTGATTTACGTCCTTTGGCTTGATTCGGGAAAGCGTGTAATCAACCTGACTTACGCCACGTGAATAAATCGAAAGTTTTTTGCTTCCAGAAAGCGAAAGGATTGTTCCGTCCGAAACGATTTTGAGTTCCTTCGGGAATTTTTTAAGCTGACGGATTGTCTTTGTTCCGTCCTGGAGCTTATATCCGCCAAAGAAATTGATATCTCCAGTGATGTTGATGAAAATGTATCGTGAAGCCGGAGCCGTAATCTTAAAGCTGTTGATTTCAGTCGCAACTTCCGGAGTTTCAATTCCGGTTACCGGGATTTTTTCAGAAAGCTTGAGGATGCTGTCCGTAACAAGATCTACGTTTGTGTATGTCCAGTTGCAGTTCTTTTCTGCCTTCCAGCCTTCGCCTTCAGGTCTGTCTACAGGAAGCACGTAAACTTCGATGTGCTTCAAAAGTTCTTCCATCTGAACTTTTCCCTTGGTTTCAATTCTGATGATCTGGTCGTAGTTCTGCGAATCGTTCAAAACCAGCTGATGATCGATATTTCTGATTGAAACGTAGTCGCTCATTCCCGGAACTGACACTGTTGATGAAAATCCTTTTTTAAAAGTTGCCTTCTGCAGGGCTTCAATTCCAGAACCGATTTTTACTTCCATTTTTGATGTTCTTGG
>JAILRX010000033.1 GCA_024697985.1 Treponemataceae bacterium
ATTCAGTTCTTCAGGACTGCTACAAGTTTTTGGATGACAATCCTGGAGAAACAATAATTTTCGTTGCTAAAAAAGATCACGGAGATCAGACGATTGCTGAATTCCAGGAGAAACTCAGTTCTTACATTGATGAAAATCCTGAAAAATGGTTTACCGAAAACCGGATTCCTCAGTTGGTCGAAGTTCGTGGAAAACTTGTTCTTGCAAGACGATACGAAAACGAAGCTGCTTTCCGGGATGAAAAATCAGGCTTGAATCTTGTCTGGACTGAACAGGGCAATCACGAAATTGCAGAAATCAGCTACGAGGCTAACGAACAGAAAAACGGGCTTGAAATTTGCATTCAGGACAGATACAAGTACGATGCTGATGACAAATGGGATGCTTTTACGAGCGCCCTCGACAATGTTTTGCTTTCGGCTGAAAAAGCAGATTCATCAGACATCTACATAACTTTCTTGAGCACAAACGGAGATACGAAATTCGGTCATCCGATAAAGTATGCGATTCCGTTGAACAAAAAGTTGTGGGCATACGAAATGCAGCCGGGCAAAAATTACGGTTGGATTATTCTAGACTATGCCACAACAGAACTTGCTCAGAAAATTTATATGACAAACTTTTAATTAATATCCGGCAAAGGCGTAAGTGGCAAGAGATGTAATTTTTGCCCAGTCATTGCTGGAAAACTCGTCCTGAATGGCCGCGACTGCAAATCCTGCATTCACGGCCGTTTTTGTTGCCAGAAGCACGTCTTCAAAAACAATCGTGTCGTTGATTGACCCGCCCAAAGCTTTTGCAGCCTCGATGTAAATGTCCGGCCTGTCTTTTGAAGTGTTCATCTGCGTGCAGGTAAAAATCCCGTCAAAATATCGGTCGATTTGCAGTCGCTCAAGTGCCAGCTTTACGAGCGGTATGTCGTTCGAGGTGGCGATGGCGCAGTTAAGGCCGCGTTCCTTGAGGCCCTGCAAAAATTCGGCGGCACCGTCTTTCAGCGGAATCGAGGTTTTGTATGCGCCTTCGACAACGCCTTCAACTCCGTATAGAATTTCCTGAATCGAAAGTTTTGGTGTATAGGTTTTCTGTATATATTCAGCGCCCTTTATCAGACTTAAATTGAAAAGTACGTCATTCAGATTTGCCTCTGCATCAATCCCCAATGACTTCAGAAAGTTCCGGGCTGAATCGTGCCAGACCGGCATGGAATCAATCAGCGTGCCGTCAAGATCGAAAACGACGTGTTTATATTTTGAGCAGATTTCGTCCAGATAGTCGCGGGCAAACAATGCATAAGTTTTTACAAATTTTTCATCCATATAGATAAATATATCTGTACTGATAAAAATTGACTACTAGTCAAAAAAATAATTAAATGCTATAAATATTAAAGTTGACAAAAAAACGAAATTCGTAAAAATGAAAAGATGTCTACACAGGGGGATTTATGTATCAGACATTACCGCAGATTATCCGGGATATGAAAAACGCGCATCCGGATGTTGCAGCACAATATTCAAAAAATGAAGCTAAGGAATTTGAACCGGTAAGTTTTTCAGAACTTTGGGAAACACAACTTAACGTAGCTGCAGGTTTGCAGAAACTTGGCGTTAAACGCGGTGATCATGTAGGTCTTATTTCCGATAACCGAAAAGAATGGCAGCAGTCAAGTATGGGTATCATGTCGCTCGGTGCAGCTGATGTTCCACGTGGATGTGATGCAAGCGAAAAAGACCTTGCATATATTCTTTCTTTCGCAGACTGTTCAGTTGTAATCACAGAAAATTCAAATCAGGTTTTGAAAATCATGAATTCAAAGGATAAGATGCCTCAGTTAAAAATTCTTATCGTTTTTGAAGAAATCACAGATGAAGCAGCAGCCGTAGCCAAAAAAGGCGGCGTTGAAATCATGCCATTTGCTAAAGTAGTTGCTGATGGATGCGAATGGCGAAAGAGCCACGAAGGTGCAATGGAAGCCGAAGTTGAAAAGGGAACCGGCGAAGATGTATGTACAATCATCTTTACTTCTGGAACAACAGGTGAACCAAAGGGCGTAATGCTTATGCACAGAAACTTCATCGCACAGCTCGGACAGCTCGATGATAAAGACAACATCTACTGTCAGCCAGGCGACAAATGTCTGTGCGTACTTCCAGTTTGGCACGTTTTTGAACGTCTTTGTGAATATGTAATCCTTTCTCAGGCAAGCGCATTGTGCTATTCAAAACCAGTTGGATCAATCTTGATTGCCGACCTTGCAAAAATCAATCCGCAGATTTTCCCAGCAGTTCCTCGAGTTTTCGAAGCTCTGTATGACGGAATTTATCGTGCAATGAAAAAGACAGGCGGAGCAACATTTGCCGCATTCAAATTTTTCGTAGCAGTTGGAAAATTCAACCGACGACTCGACCGCCATATGTTCAGAAAACAGGCTCGAAACGGATATGACTTCATCATCTGCAAATGGATTGCCTTCATCATTCCTTACCTTTTGACATTGCCTCTCTATAAATTGGGCGACAAGCTTGTATTCAGCAAGATCCGTGCAAAGATGGGAACAGGTTTCCACATCGGTGTTTCTGGTGGTGGAGCTCTTCCTCCGGCAATTGATGAATTCTTCTGGACAGTTGGAATCACACTTTTGGAAGGTTACGGACTTACAGAAACAGCTCCAGTTGTTGCAGTTCGTCAGAACACAAAACCGGTTTTTGGAACAATCGGCCGATGCTTGAAATGCCTCGAAATCCGTGTTGTTGATGATGACGGAAATGTTGTTAAAAATGGTGTTCGTGGTGAACTTCAGGTTAAAGGTCCTACAGTAATGAAAGGTTATTACAAACGAGATGACCTTACAGAAAAAGTTATCGATAAGGACGGATGGTTCAGCACAGGTGATATCGCATTCCTTACAGTAAACGATGAAATCTGTCTGCGTGGTCGAAAGAAGGACACAATCGTTTTGCGTGGTGGTGAAAACGTAGAACCTCTTCCACTTGAAATGAAGCTTTCTGAATCACATTACATCGGAACAGCAGTAGTTGTTGGTCAGGATGAAAGACAGCTTGGTGCGCTCATCATTCCTGCAAAAGAAGAAATCGAGACTTTCGCAAAAGAAAACAACATCATCTACAACGATTATGAAGAACTCTGCCAGTCACAAGAAATTCGTTCATTGCTTGAAGGTGAAATTTCAACATTGATTAACAAGAAAACAGGTTTCAGACCTTTCGAAATCATCGGAAATTTTGCAATTCTTACAAAAGACTTTGAAGTCGGCGTAGAACTTTCTGCAAAACAGGAAATCATGAGATATCGAATCAATGAAATCTATGCAAAAGAAATCAAAAAGCTTTTTGCTGAGTGAGTTTGATAAGGCGGATTAAAAAGGACGGTGGTTCATCATATAGATGACTTCGGGATGATATTCAAAATGCATATTGTCCCAAAGCTCCCACTTTCCGCCCCAGACAAAACCTTCGCTTTCAAAGATGGCTATCACTTTATCAGGTGGAAGCCATCTTTTTTTTATGTCCTGAATTACCCAGTCGTCGTCGTAAAAGCCCTTTGTCCATCGCCAGTAAACCTGCTTGTGTCTTGCTGATGGAGACTGGTCGATGTAGTCGATGCTGAGTCCCCAGCTGTGCGATGAGCGCTGAAACGAATCGCGGATTTCCCGCCAGTTGTAGCCGGTTACTTCATGCGGATTTTCAACGAAGCGTTTTACTTTTGGATCGGTGAGTGCGGCCTGATTCAATTTTGCATCAACATTCTGGACTGCGGAACGGATTTTATAGTGCACGGTGATTCGCTGCCCGAGTAAAGTTACCCTGGCAAGATTCTGCTCGGTATCAAGCTGATTTGCCGCGTCGTAAATGAAATTTTGGATAGGCTCGAATCCAGGCTTTTTGTTGAGCCTTCGGTTTTCAGTGCGGCCCTGCTGAATGATTACCTGGACCATTGTCGGAGAAAACTCTGAAACTTTAGGCATCGTTTTCGGATAGGATTCCTTGCAAAGAGGCGCATAATCAGAATAAGAGTCGATTTCATTTTTTGGAACGAACCGGCCTTCAATATAGAAGAATCTTTCTGTTCTTTTTCCATCAGTCAAATCGATGTAGCGGATGTTTTTTGAATCGATGCCGCATCCACGGTAATTTTTCGGGAAACATTCCTTCATTGCATTATTGAAATTGGTAAAATAGGCAATCTGGGCGATTTGCGCGACTCGTTCGGCCTGTAATGGTTTTGGATTTTTTGCATATATCGAAATCAGGCAAAGCAGGATGAGCGTGCAATAAGCAGGAATTTTTTTCATCATATTGATTATACAGATTTGACCCTGTCTTTGCTAGGATATATAATAAATTCATGGATTTTAAAACAGACAAAAATACGATTCAAAACATTTTCATTTTTGCTTTCTTCGCATTGATGTTCGTGGTTGTAGTAATGATTTTCAAGCCATTCTACTCAATCATCCTGTGGTCGCTCTTGCTTTATTTTATGGCAAGTCCACTCTATAAAAAAATAATCAAAAGATTTGATCCACAAAAAAAATCCTATCAATTCAAATGCTCACTGATGAGCGGAATTTTTGCAGTCTGCACGATGCTCATCATCATGCTTTTGTTCATTTTTATCGGTGTCCGGCTCGTTTCTCAGCTTGCTTCGTTTACGCAGTCGGCAGAAGCCTACATCCGCGAAAATCCGGACTTTTTGAACGAATCAGATTTAAGCATCAAACTCAAGGCATTTTTTGAAAAAAACAACATCAGCACGGAATGGATGCAAAATTTCAGTCTTCGTGCTCAGGTCATGAATTTTTTCCAGAAATACGGTTCTAAAATTTTCAGTCTGAGCAGAACCGTAATCAGCGGAACCGGCAATATGCTCGTTTCGAGCGTCTTCATGATTTTCGTTCTGTTTTTCTTCTATCGTGATGCAAGTTACCTTTCAAAACTTTTGATTAACGCAATGCCGATAAATTCGCTTTACACGACAAAGCTTTTGACCAAATTCTCAGAAGTCCTTCGTGGCCTGACTTCAGGATATCTGCTTGTCGCACTTTATCAGGGAATCATCGCCTTCATATTGATGTCGATTTTCAAGATTCCTTCGGCTCTGCTTTTTTCCGTAATATTGATGTTCTTTTCTTTCGTTCCGATGTTCGGATGTGCCATCATTTGGGCTCCAATCGGAATTACGATGTGCTTTACGAGTTCAGTCTGGCAGGGAATTTTATTCCTGCTTCTTTCCGCAATTTTCGTAAGCGGGCTGGACAATTTCCTTCGACCGATGCTGCTCAAGGACAGAATCAAGGTTCATCCGCTCGTTATTTTCTTTGCGATTTTGGGTGGAATCAAGATTTTCGGTCTGAACGGACTTATCCTTGGTCCTCTTGTAATCATCATGTTCTTTACGCTTTTGGATTTGCTTTCAAGTGACGGCAAGGAAGAATCTGAAAAACTCGAAGCTGAAAATGATTATGATGAGGGTGAGAGTGATTTCATGCTCAAGATAAAGGCT
>JAILRX010000054.1 GCA_024697985.1 Treponemataceae bacterium
ATCTTTATTTTCATTCTGAACCTTTTTTTCAGTCAGCTTCAAAAAGGTTCAGAATGAAAATAAAGATGAATGTTACGAAAAAAAAACTCAAAGAATACTTTGTAAAAGCCTGTTCTTTTTTGAGGAAGTCGGATGAAAACGGGATGAAAAAAACAATGAAATAAAGAGCAATGCCAGTAACCGAACAGAAAATTACGTTGTACAGACTGAATTGATATGAAACCTCATTCTGATTTTTAGAAACCAGCATCGGAGGAAGAATCAAAAGGCAGAAAACAAATATAAATTCTAATATCAGATAGATAAACTTTAATATATCGTTTTTTGACTGAAAAAAATAATGTTTTCTCATAAATGTCCTATTTTCATAAAGCTTAATATAGTATATTATTTTATACGAGGTCTTTTGTGAATACAACACTCTTATCATTTCTAATTCTCCTCGCAATTTTAGGCGTAGTCGCCTTATTCTGTCTTATTTTCAAGGACAAATTAAAGTTTTATATAACAGGTCTTGATTCAGGATTCAAAATGAATGAAATCCGTCTGCTTTGGGGACTTGCAATCCTTACGGACATGGAAGAAACTTCCGCCTTGTTCTGGTCTGTTCCTGCCTTGGACAGAAGTATTTCGTATCTTTTGATGGAAAACAAAAAGAACGGAACAAGCTCCCTTAAAAAGAATCAGGATTTTTTGACAAAATTATATGCATACAGGACAAAGATTCAGCTTAATCCACAGAATGGTCATGGATTGAAGGATACCCGAAGAATCATGCCTGGAACTGACGTCGTAATTTTGATGAAAGCTAAAAACGGCGTCTTTCTTTCAAAGGTAATCCAGGTTGGAAAAGACATCATGATTAGCCTTCCAATTTCCAAAAAGGCCGGAAAATATATCTTTACGGGAGAAACCTGGGAAAAACATCTCATCACCGTTTATTTTATGAGGAAGGATGATGCAGCCTACAGTTTCGAAACGACAGTCCTTTCAAGCGGAATGTATGGAGCTGAAATGGTCCTTCATCTAGCGCACTCAGATAAGCTTGTCAGGACTCAGAAACGAAAGTCCGTCAGGGCTCAGTGCAAGATTCCAGCCCAGATGTACATAATTAAAAACGACCCTTCCGAGATGAAACGAATTTCAACTCAGCCGGGCTTAAAATGCCTTCTTGAAGACATTTCTGAAGACGGTTCGCTCATCAGAATTGGCGGTAAGGGCGTAAAAAACCTTCTTGTAAAACTTCAGTTTAAGATTGATGATAATTTAATCGTCATGGGCGGATTTGTGCGCGGAGTAGAGTTCAACGAGGAGAAAAATCAGTCGTTGATGCACATGGAATGTATTTCGCTCGAACCTGAAATGAGAAACTATATTTTAGGTTTCGTGTATAATGTTCTTCCACAGTCACAAAAAGATCAGTTTGAGGCAGTCAAAGCTTTGGCCGATAATGAAAGTAAAGAAACTAGCGAACAAACTACGACCAGTGAGAAAGGAGAAAATAATGAAAATCAACCGAACTAAAATCAAAAATTTTATTTTACCTGCAATTATTTTTTCTATTTTGATTAATCCAACTTTCAGCCAGGAATCGGATGCTGATCCTTCGCCATACGGTGAATTTGTAGCAGCAAGCCTTCACGATAAGGTTGCAATCGTTGAAAATGCACAGAATGCAACCCAGCTTTTTTACGAGCAGGCCCTTTCATTTGTCTATGAAAACAAATCAGTAATCGAAGATTATCCAGACTATTATGTCCTTTTGATTACGACCATCAAAAAACTCAATCACGGTGGAACTGAAGGAATTGATGAGCTTTTGCTCCAGATTTACCACGATTTTGAAGATTACAGCGTTAAATTGGCAGTTATCGAAGCTTTTTCTAAAATTGATGTTCAGAATGAAAGTGTTTACGATTTTGTCATGAGTCTGCTCAACGAAGAAATCAATAAAAAAGAAAATATTTCTGTTGATGTTTTTGTTGCCTGCCTCGAAGCCTTGGGAAATATCAAGAATTCTGACTGTACAGACTTGATTTTCTCCTTGATGAAGGAAGATTATGCGCCGGAAATCAAAGCAGCCTGCAAGGCAACTCTTTTTCAGCTGATGGATGACTTTTACACGGCGGCTTCAAACATAATCGACACAGGAACTTTTGAGGACAAAAAGATGATTTTCGAATTGATCAACGAAAATCCAGAAAAAAACTTAAAATCCACTGCAGAAATTGCTGAAATTTTGCTTTCTGACACAATAATTAAGGTTGAGGAAGATGCAGATTTCCCTGAAGAACAGATTAAGCTTCAGTTTGATGCATTTGTCTGCCTAAAAAACGCAAAATGGACTAAGGCAACGGATGTGGTTTTGGACTATTTTGAAGTTGCACGAAACGAATTTGAAAAGAATCTCCTTTCTGAAGATAACTACTGTTTTGTAATCGAAGGCTTGAAGGAGTTTTCTACCAGAAAAACCTGCAAGGTTCTGACGGATTATCTGGCTTCCCAATACAATCAGACTCTGGAAAATGGTGAATACAACCTCAACGTTCTCCTGTCTGTAATCAACACATTGGGGGATTTAGGAGACAACGACGCTTTTGATACGATTCTTTATGTAATGAGTTACAAGGACTATCCAAGAGAATTGATTCAGGCTTCGAATGCTGCTCTGAAAAAATTAAGGTGGGATTTCGACGACTAAAAAAAATCACAGATTCTATCAGTTTGTTTTCAATTGCAGCGCTGGTTTGCGCAATGAGCATCAGTATTTTTTCACTAAAATCACGGGATGCTCATTTTTTTTCACTTTATCCAAATGATAAGATCGTTCAGGTAAAAGGAACGGTAAAGTCAAATCCAGTAATTAGCGCAAGCAAGAACTTTTACAGATGTGCTTTAGAAGTCGAAAACTGCTCGACAAAATACGGCTTTTCAACTGCAGGCGGCAAAATCAATCTTTTAATTCCAAAACAATTCGTCGAAGCCCATTATCCAAAAAAACTGTATTTCAAATCGAACGTGCCGTGCATCGAAAGCGGTGCGGTTTTGTCCTGCAAAGTTTCATTGATTGATGATGAACAGCGCCTTTTCAAGACAGAAGAAATTGATTTTATAAGATGGGATAACAGAGTGTCTTTTTTCAGGGCCTTATGCAGAATCAATTTCAAAAGGCTTCTTGCAATGTGGGGAAGTGCCGGAGGTTTCCTTTTGGCCTTGCTGAGCGCCTCAAAGGAATACACCGAAGATGTGGTTTCTGAAAGTTTCAGGCTTGCCGGATTGAGCCACATCCTTGCGCTTTCTGGAATGCACGTTTCAATATTTTCTTCAACTTCCGAAAAAGTCTTTAAGTTTACAGGAAAACGCATTACTGAAATTCTATCGCTTTTTTCTGTGATACTTTTCGTATGGTTTGCAGGTTTTTCTCCATCCCTGACACGTGCGCTTTTAGGATGCCTGATTTCTTTTGTTCTGGGCCTTTTCTGCATAAAAATCAAAAGTCTTGATACTGTCTGCATAGCTTTTTTAATACAAATCGTAATTTTTCCTTCAGATTTTTCATCTGTCTCTTTTATGCTTTCATATCTTGCACTTTTAGGAATAACGTTGATTTCAAATCCTATTTCGAGAATACTTTCGCGATTCATCGGAAACTATCTGGGTAATTCTCTTGCTTCCTCAATCAGTGCCATCAGCTTTACAGGCTTTCTTTCAGCGAAAATTTTTGGTTTCATCAGCCCGATAGGAATAATTTCATCGATATTTATTTCGCCTTTGGTAACTTGTTTTTTGATTTTAGGCTTGATTTGCATAATCCTTTCATTAATTTTTCCATTTCTCAGCGTGCCCCTTGGTACTATTCTACAAATATTGTATTATATGATTAAACAGATAAGCATTATTTTTGCTAAAGTTGATCCAATTTTTATAAATTGATAAGGATTTCTATGCTACCAAATTATGATTCACCAACCGAATTAAAAGCCATACTTGATTCAAGAGGCATGGCAATGCAGAAAAAATTCGGTCAGAACTTTTTGATAAATTCCTCGGCAAGGGAAAAACTTGCAGATAGTCTTTCTTTGAAAGAAGGCGAGACTGTATGGGAAGTAGGACCCGGTCTTGGTGCATTGACGACAGAAATTCTTAAAAGAAAGGCAAATCTTACAGCCTTTGAAATTGACAGGGGCTTTGTTAATTTTTTGACAGAAGAAATCAAGCCTGAATTTCCGGATCAATTTAAAATCGTAAGCGGAGACTTTCTTAAAACCTGGAAAAACGAACTTAAGGAAAACGGACAGGGAAACAAGTTTTTCGGAAACCTCCCTTACAATGTCGCCGCTACAATTATGGCTGATTTAATCAGCAACCAGATTCGTTTTGAAAAATGCGTAATCACCGTGCAAAAAGAAGTTGCTCAAAGAATCTGTGCAAAAAATGACAGCGAGGACTATTCGTCTTTTTCTGTTCTTTGCCAGTGGGCTTACGACGTTAAACCTTTGATGGATTTAGGCTCATCTTCGTTCTGGCCAAAACCAAATGTCAATTCAAGAGCGGTCGTAATGACTAAAAAGATCGATTTTCCTGATTGTGAAAATCCACAGCTTTTCTTAAAAATGGTAAGAGCTGTCTTTGCAAACAGAAGGAAAACCATCAAAAATAATCTGAATAATCTTACCCAAAATCCTCAAATTACTGATAAAATATTGTCTGATGCAGGGATTGAAAGTTCTGTGAGGGCTGAAACACTAGATGTTAAAACTTTGCTGCATCTTTCTGACTGCATCAACAAAGAAGGCATAAAATGACAGGTACAATCAGCGAACGAATAGAAAAAGTTCAGGAAAACATTGAAAACGCAGCTGTAAAATGCGGAAGAAATTCATCAGAAATAAAACTGATGGCTGTAAGTAAGTTCCACAGTGCTGAAGAAATCGAACAATCATACGAGTGCGGACTTAAACTTTTCGGTGAAAACCGGGTTCAGGAAGCAGGCGAAAAATTTCCAAAATTGATTGAAACTCATCCTGACATCAACCTTCATCTGATCGGAAGCTTGCAGAGAAACAAAGTAAAGCAGATTTTACCGATAGCAAAATGCATTCAGTCTTTGGACAGGCTTGAACTTGCTCAGGAGATTGCAAAAAGAGCAGACAATTTAAGAAACGAATCTGAATCTTTCAAGAATTATTCAATCGAAGTGCTTTTTGAAATCCACACGGGAGAAGAAAGCAAATCAGGATTTCTTGATGAAACTGAACTTTTAAAGACAATTGATTTTATTCTTGAAACAAATCAAAGATTGAATTCCAATCTGATAATTCCAAAAGGCTTTATGACGATGGCACCGTTTACTCAGGATGAAAAGCTGATTCATTCATCATTTGAAAAACTGCGTAATCTTCGCGATAAAATACAAGCTCAATACAAAATGCTTGATTTGGCAGAACTTTCCATGGGAATGAGCGCGGACTATCAGATTGCAATTGAAGAAGGATCAACCTTGGTAAGGGTAGGAACCGCAATTTTTGGAGAGAGAATCTATAAATGAAAAAGAAGTTTCTTGCTGCCTTAATTTTAATATGCTTTTTCTCAACATCAATTTTTGCAGCAGGAACTACGTCTTCTACAAGCACAACACCGGAACCATACACTGACGACGAATTTCCGGATTGGGCTAAATATATCCGAAGATTTGAAATCGTTACTTTGGGTTCTTTGCCTTTTACGACAATGACGGTGACGACAATCTACACTTCGATCAGATACGTTCAAAATGGATTTGATTCAAACTATATTCCAAATCCTTTTGCATTTACATCTTCAGAAGCAAACATAGACCAGGATGAGCAGAAACTGGTTTTATATTCGGCAATTGCGACAAGTCTTGTTCTTGGAATAATTGATATTTCGATTTATGTCGCGAAAAAAGAAAAGGCAAAAAAGGCTAACAAACAGGTTTTGCCTAATTTCGTTCAGGTTCAGCATTTGGATGAGGAAGGCAATCTTGTAAACGATTCTGAAACCGAAGAGCAGGCAGAACAGAACAAAAAGCAGAAAAAGAACGCTAAAAAGCTCAAAAATAAAAAAAGCAAAAAGACAGTCGAAGAAACTTTGGAGCAGGAAGTTGATTCGGAAAATACTTCTGAAGGAACTTCTGTCAACGTCGAAGAAAATGAAAGCACCACCGACGGAGACGAAATCACCGCAGGTGAAACCGAAATTACCGCCGACGAAAAACAGACTGACACACTCGTTGAAGATGAAAGCGAAGTTGAGATTCTGATAGAATAATATGAACGAACTGAAGATTACCGTCCAAAACCTTGAAAATCCAGTTAGACTCGACCAATATGTTTCAAAAACTTGTCCAGAAATTTCACGTTCCAGGTTAAAAAATGGAACAAAATCGATTTTATTGAATCAAAAAGAATCCAAACTTTCATCCAAAGTCAAAAATGATGACGAAATCTTTATTTTGTGGGAAGATCCTGTCCCAAAAGAAATTGAAGCCGAGGACATTCCGCTCGACATCCTTTATGAAGATGATAACGTTTGTGTCTTAAACAAAAAACAGGGGATGGTAACTCATCCAGGCTGCGGAAACTGGAAAGGTACTCTTGTAAATGCATTGATGTACCATTGGAAAATTCAAAACTTTGAGTTCAATGAAAAAGACAGCCAAAAACAGAAGGCCATAAGAAAGGGAATCGTGCACAGGCTTGATAAGGACACGTCAGGCACCATAATTACGGCAAAAAATATAGATACAGAAATTTATCTCCAGGAACAGTTTGCAAAACGACGTGTAAAAAAAGAATACATTTTGATTTGTAACGGAGTTCCAAAAGAAAAAGAGGGCAACGTAAAGGTCAACATGATCCGCGATCCAAAAAATCGCAAAAGATTTACGACAACTTCAGATCATGAACGGGGAAAATTTTCACACACCGTCTACAAATGTCTTTGCTCTTACGGACCTTATTCTCTGATTAGATGCAGATTAAAGACCGGTCGAACTCATCA
>JAILRX010000213.1 GCA_024697985.1 Treponemataceae bacterium
TCTTCCAGTTTCCCTGAAAAACCATAGGTATCAAAAGAATAATTATTTAAGGCTTCACTCAAAAAATTAAAACAAGTTTGTTCTGAAAAATGGCTTCTTATGAAATCACCAAGCGCAATATCTTTATTTTCTAAAAGCAGATAATTAAACAACTGTAGTTTCTCTTCTTCTACAATATTCAATTTTGAAATGCGTTCAAACAATCGGGTTGAATCGCAACGATCTGGAATATCTATAGGAGTTTTTAGAATGTCATTTGCAATTTCAACTGCTTTCTTTAACTGCCCCTTGGTAATATCTCCACTCACAAATGCTTTTCCTTTTAACCGGGATTCAACCATACACGCTACAGAAAGAAGATACATATGATATGGTTCACCTTGAGTCTTATTTCCAAAAACCCTATAGGTCTGAGAACAAAGATCCTCTTTCCAATTATGCTTTGAACATTGTGGCAGGCAATATAAAATAGCATCACCTGCATTTTCATTATATTCAGTAACCAAATCCTTTGGAAAAAAATGAGGCTCTCCTGTTTTTAATGTGTCATAATCACCAGATGCTTCCCACCCGATTTTCTTCTCTTTATCATTCCAACCATAATTGAATTTATGTTCCTTAGTTCTGACAAGGCAAATAGGTTTAATTCCATCAATTGTCTTTTCCTTTTGCCATTCCGCTAGAGGCAATTTTTTTATAATTTCAAGGCTTTCAGTATATACAGAATTCCATTCCGATTTCGTAACCGATTTTGACACACGAAGATCAACAAATATTCCCATAGTTTCTACCTCAACAAGTTTGATTTTTTTAATTACAGTATAAAGGTAGAGCAGTTAGGCTTGCATTAAAGTAATACTTTAAGGTTCTGAATGTATTTTTACTGTACACTTAAATAAAATGGGGAAAGATTTTCTTGCGAAATCCTAGAACAAAAAAAAACGGGAACACAGAAAAACTGTATTCCCGTTTTACTTACTAAAATTTATAGAATAATAATTGTTTTAAAATTTACTTGATTACATTTAACTTCTATTTTTCCGAGATTAAGCCAAGAACAACAGGAGTTTTTGTTATGCCTTTTCCACCTGTAACTACAACTAAATAATAGAGTCAACAATTCAGTTTTAAATAGAATTTTGAGAAAAAATGTTAAAAAATGAGAAAAAAATAATTTTTTAGGAGGTCTTACCTCCGGGGCTTTGACTTCGCTCAGAACCAAAAATTCGCGCTTTACAGAGCTTTAAGTTCCGTATTGGCAACTTTCCAGATATCTCCGTCACGGGAAATTTCTGCAACGGCATAATTTCCCTCGCACAGCGCGCCAGGATTTACGACAACAGTTTCGCCGATTTTATCGACGCCGCGTGATTCGTGGATATGTCCGGTTACTACAAGAATTGGCTTTACATTTTCAATCCATTCTTTCAATGCTGCAGAACCGACATGAATTCCGTCTCCGACTACATCACATTTTGTATCTTTTGGAGGATTGTGCATGATTGCAACAAGGTTGTCCCAGCTTGGCAAAGTTCCGTTTTCGTCTGGTTCCTTGGCAAGATGAAGGTCGAAAGCAAGTTCTTCATCATCACGCTCGAAAGGAGTCGTTCCCGTGAACTTCGAGCCACCACTTGATCCGATAAAAGCAAGCCCGTCGCTATAAACGATTGAGTTTACGACTGAAATATCTGAATTTTCAAGCTGTTCGATAAATTCCGGTTCGTCACAGTTTCCAAGGACGGCAAAAATCTTCTCGTGTTTCTTGCAAAGACGCTGCAAAAATGGAAGACCTGTTTCTGTTTCGCCAAATTTTGCGAAATCCCCGCCAAAAAGTACGCAGTCTGCTTTTTTGAATTCCTCGTCGAGCTTATCAAGCATTTCAAGGTTTCCGTGTCCGTCAGAAATTATCAAACATCTCATATTTATCTCCTGAAAATCAAATTTTAATGAATCATCTTCATGATTCGCATCAGTTCATCCATCTGTTCATCCGTACCGATTGTAATCCTTACGTATTCGCTTATCAACGGTGTAGAAAAATGTCGGACGAGAACGCCTTCTTTTTTTATGAACTGATAGATTTCTTCTCCGGAAAGTCCTTCCTTTTTGGCAAGTACAAAGTTCGTCTTGCTCTGATAAAAGAACCATCCGTTTTCCTTCAAAAAGTTGCAGAATCGGTTTCGGGTTGCGACGACTTTTTTTGTCTGATCGATGTAGTAATCGGTGTCGAGGCAGGAATTCATTGCGGCAACCTGAGTTATGGCATCAACCGGAAAGTGATTGAACGAATTTTTAGCACGCACGATTGAGCTTATCAATTCAGGACTTGCAAGACAGTAGCCGAGTCTCTGGCCGGCAAAGCACATTGATTTTGAAAAAGTCCTGACTATCACAAGATTATTGAACTCGTTTAAGAGCGCAAGGCAGGATTCATCAGAAAAATCCGTATAGGCTTCATCAATTACGAAAACCTTGTCCTTAGGGTATTGTTTCAAAAGCGAACGCACCTGATCAACCGTAAGAGCAAGGGATGTAGGCGCATTAGGATTTGCAAAAATCATGGCAGAAGAGGAGTTTTCCTTTGCAAGAGAAAGCATTTTATCGGTATCAAGCGTAAAATCATCTTTCAAATCAACTGTTGTAAGCGGAATCTGATAGTATCCGCAGTAAACAGGATAAAAACTGTACGTATGGGTTGGAGCGATCAGCTGCTTGTCAGAATCAAAAAATGTGTAGAAAACAAAGGAAAGTACTTCGTCAGAACCGTTTCCGCAAAAAATCATCTCCGGGGTAATTTCAAACGGCAATTTTGAGCAGCTGTTCATGCATCCACCGGTCTTGTTCAAATGTGATGCGATCGCTTTTCTAAGCTCAAAGGAATCCGGATCCGGATACAGGGCAAGCTTCATCGGGTTTGCATCAACAAATTTTTTGATAGCCGCAATGGCGTTCTGTGAAGGCGGATAAGGATTTTCATTCGCATTTAATTTTATATAGATCCTGTCTTTTGGCTGTTCCCCAGGAACGTAAGGATTTAAATTTGAAATTCTTTTTGAAAGCATATCTGTATTATAAAACAAAACTGACAAAAAATAAAAGAGATGTTATAATAATTGAGATGACACCTACAGCAAATATAAAAACGTTATTAAAGCATTATTCTTCAAAGAAGAACACCTTTCTCATCGGGTTTGCAGAATTTTGTGATTACATGCATCGATATGCCCAAAAATATGTCGAAGAACAGGTCGACCTTCTGCCTTATGTTCAAAACACTCAGGATGCGGTAAACAAAAACCTGGAAGAATTGATTCTTGACAAATCGATTCTGGTCTTGAACCCTGATAATCCTAAAAAAGCAATTGTTGTAGTTCAGTTTTTTATCGATAAATACGCAATCACCTATAAAAACATCAGCAATGACCCTACTCTTCCATTTCCGATGTCTACTGATTTGCCAAAGTACATCACGGGCGAAGTTTACATAAAAAAATCGCCGACAGAATATGTTACGGCAGTAACTGATGAGGCAAGCGCAAAAAATCCGCAGCTTTTCGGAGTTTCATTCGGACAAGATATTCCTATAATGCTCGTTCCATCAACTGTACCGATAAGCCTCATCAACAGCATAATGCTTACTCGAGTAAGGCTCATGCTGAGGCGTGAAGAACATCATGACTATTTCTTGAAAAAACTGCGTGTCTCAAACCCCGGCAAAGAACTTTCGGTAAAGACTTTTTTTGATAATTTTGTTTCAAAACCTTTGAGCACCGACGACATCCTCAAAAATTCAGGTGAAAACTTTTACTACTGGGGTCAGCTCTGTCACTTCATCAAGCAGGATTACGAAAAATTGAAGGATATGACGCACGAGGATATCTGCGTATTACAGGCCATCGGAATCATCGAAGTTGTCGTTGCATTTTACAGAAGTAAGACTCAGGCTACACAGAAAAAAACCGACGCTTTCAAATGTCTCGACCAGATGCTTTTGAACCCGCCATATTATTATTCGGCTAGCGACATCGCAAAATTTTCCGACCCAAAAGGCATTCCGCTTTTAGGACAGTACAGTCAGGAAGACCTCAACGAATGGCTTCACGAAAAAACGACCACGCTTGAATCAGGAAACCTTCCGGGCATCTTGATTTTCAAGACCCGAGACAACATCACCTACTTCATAAAAAAAGTAAAAGTCATCCCACTTATCATTAAGATGAGTGCTGATGCGCGTGATATGCTCTTCGACCTGATAAAACAGGAATGGATTATTTCGCTCAAGAATTTCCAGCAGCTTCCAGAAATGAAGGATCAGGAAAAGTTTGAAATCAGGCTGCGGGAAGGGGTTGAAGAATTTCAGCCTGTCCTGCATTCAATTTTGAACTCGAACTTCCTTTCGCTCATCAACTTTGAGATGCAGAATTCCAAAACCATGGATGCAAACCGGGTAAATCTTTTTATAAATGGCAATCTTGTTCCGTATTCACAAATACTGATGCTTTCCCGACAGGAAATCATGGATGACATCAAGATTATTCTTCCATTCTGGTACACTTCGCCATTTTTCTCAAAACTTGTCGCCTTCTTTTTGGGAAAGAAAAAGAGCAAGCAGAAACCTAAGCAAAAAACAAAATCCTCTGATTCTTATTATTCTGATGAGGATGATGATAAAATCGAGGCTCCTAAACAGACAAAGTCTCCAAAAGAAGAACTTAAAGATGCAGCATCAAGGCTCGAAAAATCTCTCGTGCCTTCTTCTTCATCACTTGATGCAGAACTCAAAGTTTGCTGCAACCGCTGGAACGACAGAATCGGTAAGCCGGAAAGAGAAAACCTGACTGAAGACGTAAACAGCCTCATCCGAGATTACCTCAGGCGGGCAATGAGAACCCTGAAAGGTCCAAGTTTCGACAGTGAAAGAATCGAAGAAATGGCTGACAGTCTCGTAACCAGCAAGGAACTCAGTCCTATAAAGGACAAGGAAGCCTTACACCGCTACGTAAAGCTTTATATTCTTCGTCTCATTAAAAATATTAAATAATTTTTCGCAAAAATTAACTCAAAATTAAAAACTCTTTCAATAATTAGTGTGTAAAAGCTTTTATACATTTTCAAAATTGAAGGAGAAATTATGAACACAATCAACTCACTGGTAATTGAAGGCAATATGGTAAAGGATCCTGTCGGAAAGGAAACTTCCAAAGGAAAAAAAGTCTGCAATTTTTCTATCGCAGCAAACCGCTCGATTAAAAATGCAAACGGAGAATACGGAAAGGAAGTTTCGTTTTTTGACGTTGAGACCTGGGGAATGATGGCCGACGTTTGCATGCAGGAAGGCAGCAAAGGTCGTGGAGTACGAGTTGTCGGAAGACTCAAACAGAACCGCTGGGATGGAGCTGACGGAAAGCATTTTTCGAAAGTCAGCATCGTGGCAGAACATATTGAATTCAAGCCGCTGAGGGTTAAATCTGATATTGCCGAATCCCAGGAGGAAAATTACTTCGAAACAGAACAGATGGAAGAAGAAGTCCCAGCTTTTTAATAACTGAGACTTTGTTTCCTAATGTTTTTTCGGGCCGTTTCTGCGTTTTGTTCCATTTTTAAAGTTGGGAACGGCTTTCGATTTTTCATTGGATTTTTTGTATTCTTCCATTTTTTCAGGATTATAGAATCCGTCTTTCCAGTTGAATCTGCTGATATCCGAAAGTACATCTCCCTTATAGAAAGATTTCATCAGATTTCGAAGCGTACCTTTTGTAACCTGTGTTTTTGAAAAGTCGACAAGGAAATGAGAAAATCCTGCGGCCTTCAAGAACTGAGCCTTATCGAGAATTGAAAAAGGCTTTTCAGGGGTAACAAAGGAACCGTCCTCGGTTGAAAGCGCCTTGAAAGTATCGCCTTCTTTATCCGTGAAGAAAAGGAAATCGTAGGTTTTTGGCAATTGGAATCGCATTCTGAAAAGAGCCGGATATGCGAAAACTGGGAGCAAAACCCGGCTTCTCTGTTTCGGCTCGTACGTTGCCTCAACATTCTGTCGGGAATTTTCGTACGGAGAAACAAAGACATCAATGTTTTGATTTTCAAGCCAGGAACAAGCCCATCTGTTGAAGCTGTAAAGATAAGGACCTGCAATCAGATTGACGTTGTAAGATTTCAGGATTGAAATATGAGCAGGATTGTTCACGATCCAGGTCTTGAAACCAAGTTCAACAAACTGCTTTACAGTTTCTTCAAGACCGGCTTCTATTTCCTGAGGACAGAACGGATCAAGAGAAATGATTATCTGCTTTTTGCTGAAAGGCAGGTTTTCATTTTTTTCAAGAATTGAACGTTTTGTAGTGCTGTTCAGTTCAAGGATTGCCCGTACAGGACTTTCACTTTGAATTGCATAAAGATCTGCAACGGTTGAAACCTGCACGTAAAGACCCGCCGGGAAGTAATCAATTTTATCCTTAGGAATGTTGGTCAAATCCAAAATCGGAAGTTCCATTCCGCCCGGCTGCCTTCTGTAAGGAGAAAGGTCTTTTGGAAGTACGCGAGGATATCGTTTTGACATGGACTTGGTCTGAAGCAGATAAACGCTGTCTCCGATTCCAAAACCTCGTGGAATGTCAATCCAGGCATTGCCCTTATCGTCAAACATAACGTATTTTACTTTGTGGCTTTCGCGGCCAGTATCATCTTTTTTATGAAGGCGGATTGAATCACCCTCATCAGGAGTATACGAACCGCCTGCAAGACTTGCATAGCCGACAGTCTGACCTTCAGAATTTTCAAGAATTTTTGTCCGGTCAATTGTTCCAAGGAAGATTCCGGTTCCTCCAGCCTGCTTTGGATTCAGGATTGAATCAGCAATCGTATCGTTCGACTTGAAATCGTACCAGTAGCGGGTTTTAGAGCGGGCAAAGTCAGTTGAAAGCATTCGTTTCGCGTTTGCAATCGAGCCTTTTTTATCATTTTCCCAGTTATCAAGGATATATCTATAAGCCGCCGTTACGCTTCCTACATATTCGGCGCTCTTCATTCGGCCTTCGATTTTGAAAGATTCAACCCCAGCCTGTACCAAATCCGGTATTTTATCGATGAGCTGAAGGTCGTTTGGTGAAAAATAATAGCCGCTTTCAACTCCGGCATCGTATTCGGCCTGATAGAAACGGCGGCAAGCCTGAGCACACATACCTCGGTTGGCAGATTTTCCGCCAAGATAGCTTGAAAAAAGACAAAGTCCTGATTCACAGACACACAGTGCTCCGTGTACGAATACTTCAAGTTCAATATTAGACCTTGATTTTATGTCCTGAATTTCTGAAAGGCCAAGTTCACGGGCAAGAACGACACGTTTAAAACCTTCTTTTCCCATAAGATTCGCAGCCCTGCTTGAAGCAATGTTCATCTGGGTAGACGCATGAAGTTCAAGTTCAGGGAAAAATTCCTGGCACATTCTGACAATTCCGAAATCCTGAACTATCAATCCATCAGGTTTTACGCGGTTCAAATATTCGAGGAACCTGTAGAGTCGTTCGGTTTCGCGTTCTTCAACGACAGTATTTACTGTAACGTAAATTTTTTTATGCTGACGATGAACGGCCTGCACGGCAGCTTCAAACTGATTCCATGCAAAATTTGAGGATCGCATTCTGGCATTAAAACTTTTCAGTCCCATATAAACGGCATCTGCACCTTCGCCGATGGCCGCATCAAGAGCTTCGATATTTCCCGCAGGAGCTAATAATTCTGACATATTCGTGAATTATATCAGCAAAGTGAATCAAGGACAAGTTGACCATTTTTTTTGTTTGACTATCTATTTAACCTAAAATATACTTTATTATGTGCAGATATTTTTTATCCTAAATACGTATTTTTACCTGCACAAAAAAAATAATTAAACATTTTAAATAAAAGGAAAAAGTAAAAAATGAAAAAAGCAATTAAAATACTTTGTTTCATTCTATTCGTTTCAACAATTTTTAGTTGTAACACAAAAAACAGAATTTCAATTTCAACTCACGAAACTGCAGTGTGGAAATACACACTCGGAGACAACCTTTCCTACAAAAATCCGGATTTTGACGATTCCGATTGGAAAATAATGGAAAACGGCAAAATTGATATGGATGCTTCCCATTTTTGCTGGATAAGGACAACTCTTACTGTACCAAAACAATTGAAGGGTCAGGAAATTTTTCTTGGATCAGAAAGGACAAATTCCGCCTTTGAACTTTTCTGCAACGGAGTTCTTATCGGTAAACGAGGACGAATTCCACCGAACACAAACGTTCGAATTGAATCCAACAATGATTTTCTCGTACCGTCCAACCTGATTTCAGAGGACGGAACCATTCAGATTGCAATGCGCGTTTACGGTCCTTCGACAAGGATTCACGACATGGAACTTTCGATAGATAATGAAAACGAAGCATGGTTCGAAAATATCTTCCACAATATCTTCAATCAGAGAATGTTTTTGGTACTTGCCTTGCTTTCAATATTTATTGCCGTATACGTTTTTTCACTCTTTCTTGGAAACAGAAAAAATCTTTCGTACCTTTACTATGCGCTTTCATGCCTCACTATTGCAATTTATTTTTACAACATCGCATCAGAAATTCAGCTTTTGCCTTTCAACCTTCAGCAGGCAATGAGCCGTGCATTTTTGCCTATCAGCCTTGTTTTCATCATGCTTTTCTTGAACCGATTTTTCGACAGAAAGGGTCATAAACAATTGCTTATAGGACAGGCAATTCTTACCTGTATTTCATTTACTCTTTATCTCATCTTCATGGGAAAAGAAACAATGGTTGAATTGATTTTCAATATCATGCTGCTTCCTGTAGTCGTAACGATTGTTTACGGTATGGTTACATCAATCAAGGGAATCAAGGCTAAAATTCCATATTCAATGACAATTCTTATCGGTTTCTGTTTCGGAATCGTACTCGCCCTTCACGACATCATCTATTCGGTAATGGGAAAAGTTCCGTTCATGTGGACGCAGGCTCTTGCATTCTTTGCAGTTGATATAGCGCTTTTCATCACGATTTCCTTGAACGCACAGAAAGTTCAGAACAAGATGATTCAGCTTGCAACAGAAACAGACAATCAGAGAAAGAAACTTGAAAACATGTTCGAGACAGCCTCAAAGATGGCAAACGAAAGTTCTCAGATTGCTGATGAACTTTTTACATCAGTTAAAACAGTAGAAGATGCGGCAAACACTTCAAAAAAACAGGTTCTTGTCATCAACCATGGTATTCAGGAACAGACAAAGATCGAAGACGAAACTTCAGAGAACCTTCAGCAGCTCGTAAAATTCCTTACAGACTCTGGATCGGCATTTGATAAAATGAGCGAGCGAATCCATACGACCGCAGAACAGACTCAGTCTGCAATCGAAGGAATGATTTCCGTAAACGAAGGAATCTCGACGGCTTCTCAGTTCTCATCAAACCTCAATGTTCTCACAGAAGAAGGTTCGAAGGACATCCATCAGCTGATGGAAAACATGGAAATAATCCAGCAGTCATCAAAAGAAGTATTGAACGTAGCTTCAACACTGGACAGTTTTGCA
Organism: Treponemataceae bacterium; assembly: GCA_024697985.1. Classification (GTDB taxonomy): domain Bacteria; phylum Spirochaetota; class Spirochaetia; order Treponematales; family Treponemataceae; genus RGIG9060. The sequence continues at coordinate 9,572 of JAILRX010000213.1, forward strand.
CAGCAGACCGATCTTCTTTCAATGAACGCCTCAATCGAAGCGGCACATTCGGGAGCGGCTGGAAAAGGTTTTGCAGTAATCGCACACGAAATCAAAAAGCTTGCCGCACAGAGTTCGTCATGGGCTGCAAAAATCGGAGAAATCATCAAGGATGTAATTTCTGATATTGAAATCAGCGTTGAACTGACACAGAAAGTTATGGAGACTTTTGACAAGATCAACAGCGGAGCAACTCAGAGTGCAAATACAATGAAGATTGCTGCCGAAAGCATCAAATATCAGCTTGAATCCGGACAGGTTATCTCGCATGAAGCAAAAAAGATGGCAGAATCCGCCTCCCAGATGAAAAGTGCAGTCGGAACACAGGCTTCGCTTTCTCAGAATGTAATTGGAAACATGAACAACCTTACGGAAGCTTCTCAAAAAGTAGACACTGCAAGTTCCGATATTTTCGAGAACTCACAGATTCTTGCAAGCCAGGTTGCACAACTTGCAGGTCTTGCCGACAGAACTAAAGATGCAGCACAAAAGCTTTCAGACTTGATGAAAAGTTCAAAAGTCTAGTTCCACAGGTATTTACGTCTGATTGTAACCAAGAGGGCGTAAGTACTTGAAAACAAAAGAACTGCGCCAAGCACAAGAAAAAAATAATTATCTCCCTGCTGAAGCATCAAATATCCGACTTCAAGAATTGAAACATAAAGTGCTGGACTTTTCAAAATACCCGTCTGATTGTAATAAGAATAAAACGACAATACGACAATTGAAATTATAATGATCATGGCAAGCAGTACAAAAAGCATAACGTCAAAACCTGTATTCAACCAGAACGTGGAAGTTATGCTGACCGTGTTTATCGGAATGATGATTGCACAGAACAAGGATATCGAAACTGAAATCCAGATGTTTCGGTCGGTAGTGCTTTCCTTTTTGTCAGGATTTTCCGTACCAAGCATAATTGTCAAAAGCAAGATTGCAATGCCGGAAATCAAATGCCCCACAAGCGCAATTCGACCAATAATTATTGTTGTGGCAAGAGTCGTATTCCATAACTGAAGGATTGGAATCAAAACAGAAAATCCCTGCAAGGCATATCCGATAAAATAAAGTGAAATATAGATGATTTCCTCTGCCTTTGTCTTTTCAAAGGATATGTAAATGAAAAGTCCGAAAATGGCAACATAAAAAGGCCTTATCAAAAGCGAAATCATGGAGGCAAGAGGAGAATTCTTGAAAATACAGATGTTTTCGGACAGGTTCAGATTTCGTTCAAGTTTTGGAATTGTTGAAAGCCCGTCTCGAGTAAAAAACAATGCGGCAGCAACGATAAAGGTAACGAACACTACGAAGGCTACGATATCAATTGCTAAAAGAAGCTTGTTTCTAATTCTTAAGGTCATATAAATAGAATACATTGATGTAAAAAATAAGTAAAGTGCAGAAATTTTCCGTCCGAAAATAATAATGTAGTTCCATATAATACTTTTGGAGGGGATTATGAAAAAAATTATTTCATCGATAGTTTTAGCCGCAGCTTGTGCTTTCTGCGTTTTTGCAGGAGATGTTGCAGAATATCACGACATGGGATTTTCAAAAGACGGTGAATTTTTTGTATTCGCAGAATACGGAGTAAATGACAAAACTTTTGATCCATTTGCAAAAATATATACGGTCGATGTTAAAAATAACGAATTCGTAAAAGGCGGAGTTTTCAAATCAGAATTGAAAAACTCGAAAGAAGTCAAAGGTGGAAAAGCCGTTTTTGACGAGCTTTACGAAAAAAACAAGGCTTTTATCGATGAGCACAGCGGAAATAAAGCCGACCTTGAACATACTCTTTATCTGCGTGGTCCTGAATCAAAAGATTCGACAGAACAGATTATTTTCAAGGATTTCAACAACTCAAAAGACGGAAATGAAATTTTCTATCATATCAATCTGGTAAAAAACACAAAGGGACAGGGCAAAAACCTTAAATCCTCATTCTTCATCACAGTTGAAAGAAAAAATGCAGCTGATGAAGTTCTTTCAAGACAGATTGCCGGAAATCCAGATTTCCTGCGTTCTGAAATTGCTGACTATGCAATCCGCAGAATCATAACTGATGAATCTGGAAAATATCTTGTTTTCGAAATCGAGAAGAAAATTGAAAACGAAAATGGGGTTTCTTTCAGATACATGGTAGAAACTTTGGTATTAAAATAAAATAATTTCTAAAATTTTATCAAATTTTTAAAAACCAACTCCATAATTTAGTAAAGATCAAATTTGCTAATTATGGAGGCAACATGAAATTCTACACAAAACTTTTATGCGCGGCTTTCATTTCGATCGTCGTGCTTTCTTTTTTTACGGGAATTTCCTGCACGTTAAATCCGCAGGGCATACAGATTCTGAACGGAGACTACACTTCCCCAAAACTGATTTCCTTTGATTTGCTCAGCGAAAACTCAGCTACGGTATGCTTCTCCCGAAGCATCATCCTCGATGAAATCCAAGTTGAAAACCTGACAAGCGAAAACAATGTTTCTCTTGAGGCCACTGATTTAGGAAACGGAAGCTGGCAGATTGATTTTACCGAAAATCTTGACTGCTCGAATTTTTACGCACTAGAAGGCAACGTCAAGGATGAGCACGGAAATTCTCTTTATTTCAAGAATAAGTTCCAGGGTTACAATTCGAGAATTCCAGAATTAAGGTTGAATGAAATCCGGACAGAACTTTCAAAGCCAAAATGCGAATTCATTGAACTGGAAATTTTAAGCGACGGAAATCTGGGCGGCATGCAGATAATTACGGCAAGCGACGGTGAAGAAAAAGCCGTCATTCTGCCCAATGCGGAAGTCAAACAGGGCGAATTTGTGGTCATCCACATGAGAAAGCTCGAAGATGATTGTACAAACGAACTGGATGAAGACACGCTGCTTTCAGGCGGAACGGATTCAGGCTCTCACAGGGATTTATGGATTGAAAACACAAGCGCAAGAATTGGAAAATCAGACGTAATTATAGTAAAGGACAGGCTCGACGGAAACATCGTGGATGCGATTGTTTTCAGGGAAAGCAGCTGCCTTAACTGGAAAAACGATTACGTCAAAAACTGTGCGCAGCAGGTTTTTCAAAGCGGAATCTGGGATGGTACGGACGAAGAAAGCGCAGTCTGCTCGGACGGACTTACGACTACACGAACCTTATGCCGACAAAATGACGGACATTCTAAAAACAGCTGGATTGTTGTAGCAACCGGAAAATGCAGTCCCGGCAAGACGAATTCAAGCGAAGCTTATGTTGCAAAATAATCTTAAACAAACGGTACGAGAATGAACTGATGGAAGGCAGCCAGAGCAACCGGTATTATCACGTTATCGTAATCTTTTAACGGCATCAGTTCGATGAAGGTGCCCAAAAAAGAAAGCATCAAGGCGTAAGCCGTGTTGTTTGTAACAAGGTATGATGAAACGAAAATTGCAATAAAACAGGCCATGCTTCCTTCAGCGGTCTTACCCTGCATTTTATAAAGAACAGATTTTCCAATGAGCTTTCCGACAAGACTTGCAAGACCGTCTCCCAATGCAAGCGCGTAGATTCCGATTGCGGCGCTGTCACTTTTAAAAAAGATGGCCGTTATCAAAACACCGACAGCAAGACAGACAGGACCCAAAACAAATTTATTTTCATCACGCTTTCTTGCGGCAGCCTTGGTAATGCTTGAAATCAGAGGGACGTTGATTCCATGGTAACGGAGAGATTCTGCTACGATATAGAAAACGAGGACGATTCCAAGAGCAATTAAAGTCGGAAGATAAAGATATTTCAGCAAAAATGGAACGAAGGCCGTACACAGATGGATTGATTTTCGAAACAGTTCCTTGAGAATATCATTTGTGCGTCGTCTTATGTCAACGCCACGTAAAGTCGATTTTTGATATTCACAAAGAGCCATTTTTCCACCAACCCCTTATTTTACGAAAGTCTGTTCAAGAACTTTTTCGCCGTCAAGAGTTCTAGGAATTTCGATATAAATTGCTGGCGAGAAGTTGCTGTATGGATGAGAAACATACTTCATGTTCTGGCTTGCAAGATTACTTCCATCAATTCGGATAAGAGTTTCAGGATTTCGTGTAAGAGAATCCCATGCCCGGATTGAATCTGAGAACATGACCATAGACTGTGCGTTAAGCTGGCTGTTACCAGTTCTGTTGGCAAGTCTGTGCAAAACAACACCGAGATTGTTTGAAGTCTTCATGTACAAATCAACAAGTTCAGCATCTGATGTCTTAACCTGAGGCATCAAAACTCGAGTTCTGTCCTTGTCCAAATCTTCAAGAAGTCTCTGGTAATATCCCTGTGATGAATAGTCATCATTTCTAAGGGAAAGTACATTTCCGATTGCGAACATCAGGTTTCGGTCGTAGTACTTATCCTGATTTACTTTCAGGAACGATTTGAGGGCTTCGCTGTAGTTCTTGCCGGCGTACTCGATGTATCCAATCCTATAGTTGACTGATGGTGTCTCGTATCCGTTTTCAATTGCCTTCTGATAGTTTGCAAGAGCAATATCAGTGTTTCCAGAAATGAAATAATCAAGATCTCCGACATCAGAATAAAGATGTCCGATTTTTTCTGTCGGTTTCAGAAAACTCTTTTCCTGTTCATCTTCAAAAAGCTTTATTCCCTGTCCATAGGTTTCTTCTGCAAGCAGATACTGCTGTTGAGAAGTATAGAGCTCACCTAAAAGTCGGTATGCATCAACATTCTTCTGAATTCGTTCCGGTTTTCTCTCTTCAGCATTTTCGAACAGCTTCAGGGATGTTGAAAGCAGGATTTCAGCGTTGTTCTGGTTTTCAGTCTGAATAAAGTATCTGGCAAGGTTGTAATAAGCTTCAGGTACTGTCTTGTCAGCTTCGACAGCCATATCCAAAAGCTGACGAACATTTTCAATGTGAGATCTAAGATATTCTTCGTTTGGTGGAAGAGGTCCGTAAAGCTTATCCATCAGATATTCGCTCAACTCGATCAAATCTGATGAAGTCAGAACCTTCTTGTTTCTCTTGTTGCGTTTTGCTTCCTTAACATCATCCGGATAGAAATATGCCTTATAAGCCAATACAGTCTTCAAGTCATTTGTTCTTATATAATAACGCATGAATCGTTTGTCGTATTCAACATTTGGTCCATACATATTGTTTACATCATTATAGTGGATGAGGGCTTCTTGGAATTTTGAAGGATCCTTTTCTGTTGCCCACTCAAGATAAACATCACCAAGCAAAAGCATTCCATCAGGATCGTTGATGTGGTTGTCGAGAATTTCTCGTTTTACCAGTTGTTCTGCACCTTCATAATTATACAGATCGTATAACTCCATCTTGGCCCATTCCATACCGGCAGTCTTATCATGATTGAAAACCTTAGTGGTCCTTTCATACATTGCACGAGCCCGGTCATACTGTTTTTTATCACGATAGCCCTGTGCATACTTAAGATACCAGCCCTTCTTTGGCTTATAGCTTACAGCCTCATTGAACTTAATTTCAGACTGAGGAAACATATCTTCCTGCAACAATGAATAGCCGGCCTTGTAATTTTTATCAGCCATTGCTGGTCGGTAAATGAATTTTTCTGTGAAAACGAAAAGTCCCCAACAAAGGAAGCCGAAAACAACGGCTACGGCAAGCAGAGGTAAAATTCTGTTTTTAAGCTGATATTCAAGCGATTTTTTATATGCCGCATATTGTTCAGCGGTACGACGCTCATAATCACGAGGAACAGAAACATCAACATCAAGATACTTCTGAAGATAACTTGCAATCTGTCTGGCAGTTGCTCCCTTGATGATTTTTTCGATGATTTCAAAAACCGCATCGTCTTTGTATGAATCGTCTGCGATGATTTTTTCGAGTTCAACACGGAGATTCAACGGATACTTTGCAAGATTTTTCTTGAACTTTGCGTATTCTTCTTCTGTAAACGAACTTCTAGAATCTACATCATCTGCATCATTATTTGAAAAGGTTGTGCCAGGAGTTTCATAAGAAAAGTCTGATACACCGGAATCGTCTGCGTCAGTAAATCCTGAAATAGAAAAGCTAAGGTCGTCGAGTTCCTCTGCGGAATCTTTCATGGCTTCGTCTGTCGGGGAGAAAGATTCAAGGTCCGGAACTGATGCATCGTCATCGAGGGATGTGAGTTCGCCAAGAGTGTCATCGTCGGCTTCTGGAGCATCCATAACAGAGTCTATTTCGATATCGCTTGTAGTGCCGAGGTCGTCAAGTGGTGCGAGGTCGGCAAACGGGTCGCTGTCAGATGCTGTCGAGTCGCCTGCTGTGTCGCCGCCGAGGTCGTCTAAGTTGAGGTCGCCTGCTGTGTCACCGCCGAGATTGTCTAAGTTGAGGTCGCCGGCTGTGCCAAGATCGCCTAAATCTGCACCGAGGTCTTCTACACCACCGAGGTCGGCAAACGGGTCGCTGTCAGTAGCTGCCGAGTCGCCTGCTGTGTCGCCGCCGAGGTCGTCTAAGTTGAGGTCGCCGGCTGTGTCGCCGCCGAGATTGTCTAAGTTGAGGTCGTCAGCGGTGCCAAGATCGCCTAAATCTGCACCAAGGTCTTCTACACCACCGAGGTCGGCAAACGGGTCGCTGTCAGTAGCTGTCGAGTCGCCTGCTGTGTCGCCATCGAGATTGTCCAAGTTGAGGTCACCACCAAGGTCAGCAGCACCACCGAGGTCTTCTACACCACCGAGGTCGGCAAATGGGTCACTGTCAGTAGCTGCCTTGTCGCCTGCTGTGTCGCCGCCGAGATTGTCCAAGTTGAGGTCGTCAGCTGCGCCGAGGTTGTCTAAGTTGAGGTCGTCAGCAACGTCAAGATCGCCTAAATCTGCACCGAGGTCTTCTACACCACCGAGGTCGGCAAATGGGTCACTGTCAGTAGCTGCCTTGTCGCCTGCTGTGTCGCCGCCGAGGTCGCCCAAATCTAAGCCCAAGTCATCAAATCCAGGAATAAAAACAGAATCATCAGAAGCTGAAGAGTTGGTATCGGTAGACTCATCAAGAGTCGGTAAATCGTCATTTGAACTGGAAGAAGTATCTGCAGAAAAAGATGAAAGGTCGAACGAATCTAAATCAACATTTTCGAAATCTGTGGAAGGAATTCCCTTTCTGTCTTCTGAAGAAGCAACCGATTTTTCAGAAATTGGATCTTTGGAGTCAGGTAAGCCTAAAAGAAAATCATCCCTATCATCAAAATCCTTGACGTTAGGCGGAAGAGTAAGAGGAATATATCGTTCACCGCGACGGACGCGTACGGCAGTTTCGTTTCCTACATTAGAAATATCTTGTATAAATTTCTTTAGCTGATTTAAACCTGGCATTTAAATTATTTTACTCCACAAATTATCTTATAACAAGTATCGGAAATTTTGAAAACGAAGTGAAGAAGAATATTTAATATAAAAGAAAACTTTTTTATGAAAGTTTTTTTTTAACATGCCGATAATTTGTTTGTGAAAACTTTAAAAAATATCTCGATAATTATTTTTATCTGTTCTTTTCTCTGCCTAAATCTTTTTGCTTTGACGGAAGAAGAAGAGTATACGGTTCAAAATCTCATCGCCTCGATAGACAAGGTTCAGGAACCTTTGGTGTATGGGGATTTTGTTGTTTTCACGGCCGATAAAGAAAATCGGTTTGTTGGAATCGCATTTGATTTTGAAAATTTCAGCACCGTCCATAGTTTTTACAGGAACACTTTTTACGACATAGAAATGGCGCCAAGAGATTCAATTCTGTTTTATGTGTGCAAACTGCCCGAAAAAACCAGGGAATTATCATATCGGATGGTAATTGATGGTGTTTGGACGACAGATCCTGAAAATCCTAAAAAATACTACAGCTATGAAGCGGACACGTATTTTTCAAAAATTGAAATATCAGCCCCGATTGAGGACAAGACTGAATCGCTTGCAGCCTTGGACAAGAGCAAGGGAAAGACCAGATTTTTCTGTGAGGCAAAACCTGATCAGAAAATAAGGCTTGGCGGTTCTTTTACAAACTGGGATTCATACATCTATGAACTGACTGAATACGAACCGGGAATGTACGAAATTTACCTGAGTCTGCAGCCAGGAACCTATTATTACAACTACTATATCGGAAACACCTGTTTTATAGACAAAAGTAATCCATCAAAGGCCTACACGACGGATGGAAAAACCGCTTCAGTAATCGAAATCAAATAATAAAAAGCAAAAAAAAAGCTCGATTCATTAGAACCGAGCCTTTTTTTAGTCCAACTAAAAATTAGTTTTTAGCAGGGAATTTAGCCTGAACAGCAGCGATATCATCTTCTGTTGCTGCAACCCAGTACTGGAAAACCTGGATAGGTCCAACTGTACCAGCCATAGCAAGAGTAGGTTCTTTTGCTACATATTTCTTGTTCTTTTCACCTGGTGCCAAATATTTGATTACACAACCATACATTTTTCCGTCACCTGGGTTTACGATATTTCCCTTGCTCCAGTTTCCTGGTGTTCCATCATTCTTCATATTAAAAATCCATGGTGTACCAACTGTGTGCATCTTGTTAACTTCACCAGCTACAGGGAAACCTTTGTAAGATGGTTTACAAGCATCAGCAATAACATCCTGTGGATTATCTACAACAGCAGCGATTGTTCCAAAAAGAGTATCGCCTTCCTGATAAATCTTCCAAATAGCTGTTACTTCGCCAGTCTGATCATCAATACTTTTCCAAATTCCAAGAGCAGGGTCAGCTGCAAAACATGCTGTTGCAAATACAGCAAGAATCATTAATACTACAGAAATTTTTTTCATCTAAAAAAATCCTCCTAAATTATTATCCGCACAAGCGGTATAGAGTTGAAATACTTCAACTGTTATTAATTATAAGTCCGTAGTTTACAAACTGTCAAACAAAAATTTACAATTCGATTTGTCCACTTATTTTTGCAGCAGTTTGAATACACCATCTTCGGTATTGAACTCAACGCCGACGCCATCAGCTTCAACAGGATATTTTCCTTTGATAAAAAAGTTTTCTGTCAGGTCGATGTAATATTTTGCAACATTGTCCGAAGGTCTGGCCGCAGAAAGTTTCTTGAACAGCTCCAAAGCTTCCTTGTACTTTCGCTCTTCGAAAAGGTCCATTGCCTTGTCCCAGATTTCAACATATTTGAAGACATCCTCGCTGGCACCTTGCTTTTCGCACATCGGTTCATAAAGACGGATAGGCGTGTTTACGTTTACTACCCTAACCCGGTCGAGGCGACGGAGAATGAAACTGTCATCCAAAAGGTCGTGGGTCGACTGGCTTATCAGGATACCGCCTGTAGAATACTGCTTGTTTACACCTTCAAGACGGCTTGCAAGGTTTACGTTGTTACCCATCATCGTGTAGTTTTTCTTTCCTTCACTTCCCATGTAACCGGCAATCATTTCACCAGAGTTGATACCGATTCGGGTAAACACGTTCTTTTTGTTCTTTACCATGATGCAGAAAGCATCGTACAGGTCCTGTTCCATTTCCGGAGCCTTTTCTTTTGAAGCAACCGCAATGATTTCTTCGTTCATCTTGATTTCTTCTGATTTCATTTTGAGGGCTGCACGGACTGTTCGAGTCGCATGATCCGGCGTATTCAAAGGAGCTCCGATAAAGGCAACGATCGCGTCTCCTTCGTATTTATCAACGGTTCCTCGTTCTGCCATGATGATGTCACTCATTTTAGTAAGATAATAGTTCAACAGGGCAACAAGCTGACTTGCCGTTAAAAGCTCACTGAAACTACTGAATTTTTGGATATCAGTAAAGATGGCCGACATCTCAACTTTTTCACCACCAAGCTTAAAGCTGTCCGGGTTTGCAACGATTTCATCTACAACGGCAGGTGAAAGACACTGGCCGAACGCATCCGTGATGAATTTTTTGTCCTTGTTCGCCATGACGAAGTTTCTGATGAAAATCGTCAGGAACGAAATATAGAAAGTAAAGATTGCGACAATTACCGGAAGGTAAATCAGTCCAATTCCCATCAGTGCAATTGAAAGAAGAGGAATCAAGATTACGACACTCAAACCGTAAGTGTTTACGTATCGAGTCTTGTCGCTTCTTCTGAAAAGCAAAAGTCCAAACGAAAGCAAAGCAGCGATTACATACATTACGATCCAGTTTACAGGCTTGATGAAACGCTTTGTCAAAATTGTATTCATGATGTTGGCGTGCGTTCCGACATTCGGATAGGATCGTTCAAAAGGAGTCGTTCCCAAATCGGTAGAACCCTGCGCGGAGTTACCGATGATGCAGTATGCGCCGTTGTAAAGATTCTTGAGTTTTGTGAACTCAGAATTGTAAAGGTCAAGATTGCTCTTGATCGTATCAAAAATAAGGCTGATGGCCTCTTTGTTTGCGTCCATATCGGCCTTGTTGGCATCGTTCGTAAGTTCATCAAGTCTGGCAAAAAGTGAATCGATGTACATAGGGTCGAAAAGTTCCTCTACATCCGTGAAAAACATCTGTCGTTCGCTGAAAAGTTTTTCGAAACGAGGATCATCACGCTCAACAGAAGGATCGTTGAAAAGAGCGGCTTTCTGTTTCTGAAGGTCGTCGTATTCGTTCAAAAGATAAGAAACTGCGCTGTAGTAAGGCAGCCACATTCCGCTTGCATCCCTTACCCTTACAGACTCAAGAGTCTTGAGGTTCGAAATCAAGTTATCTTCAATTTCATCGATATAGATTACCCAATAAATCGTGTCGTTCTTAAAGCTGTTCGAAAATTTTTCAGGAATCCAGTTGATGAGCATCTGTCCGCCTGCATCAAGAGGAATCGTGATGTCCTCTCGCTTTTCGTTTCCAGGAATAAGAGCATCCTTGATTATCATCTTGTGTTTTTTTACTTCGATTGTTCTTGTATCAAGAATTGAAAGAAGTGGTCCGAAAGCCAGCTGAGGAATATATGCATCATCATTTTTATGCAGAAGTTCGATTCGGCGGCGGCTTCCGTCCTTATCGATAACGACGTTCGTGAAACCTGCACCTTTTGCGTGCTGCATCAACTTATAAATTGATGGCGAAAATCCTTTTTGAAGAGTAATCGACTTGTAGTAGCGGTCGTTGAATTTTTCAACATAGTTTTCAGGATCGCTTACATTGTATTGAAGAATATTTTTATAGATAAAATCCTTGTATTCTTCGTCGGTTTTTACGTGAATATCAGCGATACCGATCGTTAGCCATGCGTTTCCGAAATACCTGATTGACTTACCGAAAAGCTCATCATTGTCGATGACAAGGTTTCCAGCTACAGAATTGTACAGATCCTCGTAGTTTGGAATCAAATAATCATTGATGAGGTCATTTGAAATTGATGTTGCCATGCTGGCAGGAATCTGTCCGCGCGAAATT
>JAILRX010000143.1 GCA_024697985.1 Treponemataceae bacterium
CGAAATCATGGAATTCAAGGTGGCCATTACCATCATAAAACCAAAAACTCGGTACCCGATATGAATTGAAAGTGCCGTTGGAATAAAAAAGCAGGTTACAACACAGGAAAAAATATATCCGATAGTTGCAAACCATGAACCCAGATTAACCTTTCCTTTTTTTATTAAAATTTCCGAAAGCGAAAAAGCAACTATCGTAAGGAACATCAGCAAAGCCGAAAGAGGCAGTCCAATCGCAATAATAAAGATTGTCGTGGCAATAAAAAGGGCAATACAAATAAGGTTACCGACAACGAGGTTTGAAAGCTTTTTCTGGTCCTTGTACGAAAATTTTTGGAAGACTTCATCACTTGGATAAAGTTTCTGTAAACGATTTGCCATGAGAACCCTCCTGCACAAAGATTCAAAATAATTGTAAAACGCTTTTGTAAAACCCGCAATTATTTTTTTACAAATTGCTTAAAACTAAAAATTATTTGATTTTACTCAATATATGCATAAAGTATTTGATTTTACAATTTGATTACCGATATAATAGAAGGTGTAAAATTAATATTTAAAAATGTGGGTAATAAAGGGGGCTAATATGAGAATAATTGACAGGATGAGTCCAAAAGAAGAAATCCTAAGCAAATTCGATTATCAGACACAAAAACGTATTTCAAACTTGATAAGCGGAGACATCATCTGCTTTTTTCTTTTTGTATTGCTAAGCATTGCAATGTTTGTAACAAAGATAAATTTTTTAAGTTCATGCATCATAACATCAACAGCAATATTGTTCTTTGCTTCACTAATATTCATAAAAAAAGGTCATGTTTTTATCGGATCTTTTCTTACGACAATAGCTCTTCTGCTTGCTTCAATGAACATCGCTTTCTTTTCACATCCAAGTACAGAACTTGTTCATTATAGAACAACATGCTTTATGGTCGTAATGGCTACAGTAAATGCTCTTGTATCACTCAAGATAGTTCAGCTTCACATCTTCCACGGTGTTTCATATGCTATTTTAGTTGGAAGTTTTTTTACGACTTATCTTGAAACCTTCATGCAGGACAAAGGAGCTTCTATTGCAGCCCTCGTAATCAACATTCTTGCAATCGCAATGACAAACCTGATTCTTCTTGCATCAAACGTAATCAGCACAAAGCTCATCAGGCACGCTGAAAACCAGCAGAAACAGGTAAGCGAAAACTTGAGCACGATTACAAACGCTCTTACAAAGGCTAACGAATCACTCAACATCGGACATAAACTGAACCAGGCTGCAAACATAGCTTCAAAAAGCAGTACTGAAATCAATGAGCTTTACCAAAACCTTATCAGTGACACAGTGCACCTGCGAAGTGAAACAGAAAGCGTAAAGCACGCAGGAAATCTCATTACGGATTCAACAAGTGCCATGAGCCGCGCAATCCAGGAACAGAACTCGGCCATCGTTGAGACAACTACAGCCATGACAGAAATTTCGACAAACGTTGCAAACATCAACGGAATCGCACAGAAACGACACGAAAACCTCAACGCAATCGTAACTCTGCTTGATAACCAGACAGGTCTTGTTCACGAACTTGTACGACAGGTTGAACAGGTACGAGAATCGTCAAATGAAATTGCAAAATTCGTACAGACCGTTGATTCAATCGCAGGCCAGACAAACCTTCTTGCCATGAACGCATCAATTGAAGCGGCTCATGCAGGTGCAATGGGAAAAGGATTTGGAGTTATCGCACAGGAAATCAGAAAACTTTCTGAAGAGACCACAAAGAACGCAAACAAAATTGCAGAAACACTTAAGAGCAACACGGAAATCGTAAAGGAAACTTCGGATTCTGTTGCAGCCTTCGCTTCATCAACAACAAACAGTTCTGATGAAATCAGAAACACGGTTAATTCTGTAGGTGAAATCATGGATGGTCTTTCTGAAATTCAGACTGCTACACACGAAATTGCAGAAAGCCTTAACCTTATCGTAGATAAATCACAGGAAAATGAAGATACGATCAATAACGTTGTCGGCCAGATTGATATTCAGGGTGAAAACCTCACAAATATCTCGAACCTGACCGACGGACTCAACCAGCGCGTTGATGACATCAACAAAAAGCTTGAGAACATCAACAGCGCAATTGATGTAATCTATAACGGTGCAAAGGAAAACGAAAAAGTTTCCGAACGAATCGCATCGTTACTGCACTAAATCAGTTTTCAACGGCAGTTTCAAGGGCAATTTTCATCATATTTGTGAATGTTTTTTGCCTTTCTTCTGCCGAAGAAGCCTCGCCTGTCACGATATTGTCGGACACGGTCAGAATTGCAAGAGCTTTTCGATTGAACTTGGCTGCAAGGGTGAAAAGCTCGGCACTTTCCATTTCAATTCCCTTTACGCCATAAGATTTCCAAAGTTTCCAGTTATTATTTTCATCGTAAAACAAATCGCTTGATGCAACAGAACCGACCATAGTGCTTATGTTAAGTTTCTGGGCATTGTCGTAGGCACTTTTCAAAAGACCAAAATCAGCAGTCGGAGCGTAGTGCAAAGAACCGAACCTCTGATTAAGCATACACGAATCTGTACAGGCACTCATTGCAAGGATAACTTCACCTATCTTTACTTTTTCGTCAACGGCACCGCAAGTTCCAATTCGGATGGCTTTCTGAACGCCATAAAACTGAAAAAGCTCGTTTACGTAGATTGAAATTGAAGGCTGCCCCATTCCAGTTCCCTGAACGGAAACGCGTTTGCCTTTGTAAGTTCCGGTATATCCGTACATGCCTCGAACCTGATTGTAACATTCGGCATTTTCCAAAAAGTTTTCGGCTATGAATTTTGCACGGAGCGGATCACCAGGAAGCAATACGCATTCGGCAATCTGTCCTTCTTTTGCAGCTATATGTGTACTCATAAAATCCTCCAAGAAACTAAAATTAAAAAAAGTATAGCATGCAAATTTTCAACTGGCAAAATCTTTTCTTCAATTGTAAATTCTATTTTTTTGAAGGTCTTTTTTTTTGCGAGAAATAATAAGCTATGATAAAATTTTAAACATGATGACACCAGAAGAATTAATTAAAAATTTATCACTTAAAGAAAAATGTAGAATTTTCAGCGGAGATGGCCCTTGGAACACCTTCAGTGCAGGCGACAAAGTACCATCATTTTCTATGGCAGATGGTCCTCACGGACTTCGAAAACAAGGCGATGCAGCTTATGCTGATATGGAAAACAGCCATATCGCAACCTGTTACCCAACCGCAAGTGCCCTTGCTTCAAGTTGGAACACAGAAACAATCGAAAGACTTGCAAAAGCCCTTGCAACAGAAGCTTACAACGAAGATGTACAGGTTTTGCTCGGATGTGGTATGAACATCAAGCGATCACCTCTTTGTGGACGAAACTTCGAATACTTTTCTGAAGATCCTTACCTTGCAGGAACACTGGCTGCTCAGTACGTAAAGACAATTCAGGAAAACGGTGTTGCCGCTTGCCCAAAACACTTTTGCGCAAACAACCAGGAAAAACGACGAATGACTTCAAACAGTATCGTTGATGAACGAACACTGAATGAAATATATCTTAGAGCCTTTGAAATCGTAGTTAAAAACTCAGCTCCGAAATCAATCATGGCTTCATACAACCGATGCAACGGATCATACGTTGGTCACAACAAGAAATTCCTTACTGACATCCTCAGAACAAAATGGGGCTATAAGGGTATCGTAATTTCAGACTGGGGTGCTTGTATCAACGCTGCTGATTCTATGATGGCTGGAATGGATCTTGCAATGCCTGATTCAAACGGATACCTCAACGAACAGCTTGAAAAAGCAGTTGCAGACGGAAAAATCACAGAAGCAGACGTTGAAAAAATGGCTGCACGAGTTGTTGCCCTCGCACAGGAAATGAAAAATCAGACCCGTGAAAAAGGCAAGACAGATTTTGATGCACACAACCAGATCGCAGTTGACTTGGCTGCAGACTGTGCCGTACTTCTCAAAAACGAAGGACTTCTTCCACTCAAACAGAAGGAAATCTGCGTAATCGGTGAACTTGCTGAATACCTCAAATTCCAGGGCGGTGGATCAAGCCATATTCAGACAAGAAAAACTCCTAACGTAATCGAAGCTTTGGAAGCTAAGGGCTACAAAGTTGAATATTCAAAAGGTTACCTTTCAGGATTTGTTAAGAGAGCAAAGGCTGAAAGCAAAAACAAGCCTTATCAGAAAAAAGCACTCGAACTTGCCAAACAGTGCGCAGAAAAGAACATGCCTATCGTATTCTGCTGCGGACTTACAGACTCGTTCGAAGGTGAAGGTTTTGATCGAGAAGATCTTCTTCTTCCACCAGAACAGCTTAAACTTTTGGATGACATCAGCAAAATCACAAAGAATATCGTAGTCCTCTCTTTTGCCGGAGCTCCAATCGACTTCTCTTTCACAGATAAAGTTAATGCCATCCTCCATATGCACTATGCAGGACAGGGTGTTGGTGAAGCTGCTGCAATCCTCGTAAGCGGAGAAAGAAGCCCAAGCGGAAAACTTTCAGAAAGCTATCCTTTCAAGGTTGAAGATACTCCATGTTTCGGAAACTACTCAATCACCGGAAAAGATGACATCTATTACAAAGAAGGATTGATGGTAGGTTACCGCTACTATCAGACAAAAAATATTCCTGTTAGATTCGAATTCGGTTACGGATTGAGCTATACAACTTTCGAATATTCAAACTTCTCAGTAGAAAAATCAGGTGATTCTGCAGTTGCAAAATTCACACTCAAAAACACAGGTAGTGTTGATGCAGCAGAAGTTGCTCAGATTTACGTAAAGAACCCGGAAAGCAAGACAGAACTTCAGAGAGCAGTTCAGGAACTCCGCGGATACGCAAAAGTATTCCTCAAGGCTGGAGAAAGCAAAGAAGTAACAATCAAGCTTGATGACAATGCTTTCAAAGTTTTCTCTACAAAGAAAGACGATTTCGTACTTTGCGGCGGCGAATACACAGTTCAGCTTGCAGCATCTGTAAAAGACATCAAGGCTGAAAAAGCCATCAAAATCGAAGGAGATTCTCTCGAAGCTCTCTGTGACCCAGTTGTTTATACTGACGACATGACTGTTGAAGGAAAACTTGACCACTTCGTAATGAGCTCAAGTCTTGGCGATATGTCAAAGAAATCTTTCATCATCAGAGCCTTCCTTGCAATCATCCTTATCGTATTGAGATTGATGAACAAAGGACAGAGCGCAGACTCACCTATCGTAAAGATTCAGATCAATACGATTCGAGAATGCCCTGTAGAAAGCTTGATCAGTACTTCTGGTGGATCAGTTAACCATGCAATGGCTAAGTTCTTTGTATGGTGTGCTAACCACAAACTGTAAGATTTTATAGGAAGACAATTCCGAAGAATGCACCTAGTAGCACGATTGCTATCGGGTGCATTTTTTTTATGGTCAGAAGAGCAAGTGATATAAAGAAAAAGATAATTGAAACCCAGTCGATATTTCCTGGTTTTACGAGAGCAATTTCCATGACGTTCCAGCAGGCAACGGCAATCAATCCGGTTACGACAGGCTTAATCGTGGAAAAAGCTGATTTTACGTACGGGTTGTCCTGAACCTTTTGCAAAAATTTTGCCACAACGATGATACAGATAAGAGACGGCAGAATCGTAAAAAGAGTTGC
>JAILRX010000174.1 GCA_024697985.1 Treponemataceae bacterium
CGCTGCTCGCTATCCGCTCGGCTTGGCTCTTCAAGATTTCAGAGCCAGAGCTGCTTCGCACAGCTCCATAGCCTAGCGCAGGATTTTTATGAAACGCATATCAGTTACAGTTGCCACAGTCCTCGTTGAAAAGTCGCCTCAGGCCTTACCGCTCGGGGCCGCCTGCATAGCAAGCTATCTAAAAGAACAATTCAGACAAAACAACTTCGAAGCCGACGTAAAACTTGCCGACTTCACTCTGGAAGACGAAATTTCGCCTGAGTCCGTCGCGCAGTCGCTGCTGGCTTCGTGCGAAGGCTTTTCGTGCGCGGCCGGTTCGTACGCCGCCGCCGACTCGAGTGCCGATTTCTTCCTCTTTTCCGTTTTCGTGTGGAACAGAAATCTTCTGTGCAAGTCAGCCGTCCTCCTGAAAAAACTCTACCACGAAAAATATGGGCGCGACTGCATCCTTATTGCAGGCGGCCCCGAAGTCACCGCAAACCCAAAAAGCGATTTTCCCTTTGACTACCTCATTTCAGGCGAAGGCGAAAAAGCCACCAGCGACCTGATTTTAGAGCTTATCGGACAGAATCTTGCCGGCAGCGAGAATTCAGATCCAAGGACCAAAATCGAAAGCCGCATCCATTTTGGAAGGCGAATGAAACTTGCTGAACTTCCATCCCCTTATCTTGACGGCACGATTGACCTTTCCCGATACAACGGCGGCGCCCTTTGGGAACTTGCCCGCGGCTGTCCTTTCAAATGCAGCTACTGCTACGAAAGCAAGGGGGAAAAAACCGTCGACTACTTCCCGCTTGAAAGACTCAAAAAAGAACTGGATTATTTTGAAAAAAGCCAAGTCGCCCAAATCTGGGTTCTGGATCCGACCTACAACGCAAGCAAACAAAGAGCCTTGGAAATGCTCGATTACATTTCAAAAAAGGCTCCCGATATATTCTTTCACTTTGAATGCCGTGCAGAGTTTTTGGATAAGGAACTGGTAAGGGCGTTCAGCAAAATAGATTGCTGTCTGCAAATCGGGCTTCAAAGTGCCGACGAAAACGTCCTTCGTCTGGTGAACCGCCCTTTCAACCGCAAGAATTTCGTGCAGAAAATCGCACTTTTGAACGAAACCGGCCTAATTTTCGGCTTTGATTTAATCTACGGCCTTCCGGGCGACACTCTGCACGGCTTTGAACAGTCGATAAATTTCTCGCTCGGTCTGTACCCGAACCATCTGGAACTATTCAGGCTTAGCGTTCTTCCTGGTACTGATCTTTTCGACCGTGCAGGCTCGCTTAATCTGGAATTTGAACCCAAGCCTCCGTACAATGTCATTTCGACCGATAAATTTAGTTCATCAGATTTGGCTAAAGCAGAGCGGCTTTCAAAGTCATGCAATTTATTTTATTCTCAGGGGCGAGCCGTTCCGTGGTTCAATTCACTGCTTCATCTTCTGAAAATGCAGTCCGTTCCATTTTTTTATAAATTCGCTGATTTTCTTGTATCGAGTGGCAAAAGCGATATTTTGGATTCATATTGTTGCAAACACAAAGAAATTGAACAGCTGCAGCTTCAGTTTGTACGCTCTCTTTTAAAAGAAAAACAACTTGAAAAATACACCGACCTCGTGTGCGACATCATTTTGCTCAACGGAGCCTATTCGCGACTTTATTCCGACGGAGAAACGACTGCGCTAAAACTGCATTACCATCCCGACGACCTGCTTTCAGAATACGCGCAGGACATCCGATACTTTTTTCAGAACGCTAAAAAAGGAAATTTCACTTTCAAAGTGGCGAACAGGTAAAATATTTGAAATCTTAGCTGGATGCTTCAATCTTCGTAGTATCCAGGGTAACCTAACAAAGAAATTCCAAATCTTGAACAAAACGCTGGACAAAGTTGTAGAATAGCCTCCAAATCGTTAACTCTACTTAACAATTTCACTCAAAAATCGTTAAATGTACTTAACAATTCCCTCATCCCTTGCCATCTCCCCGAATTCCCCTTACAATTTATCCCATGAAATTTTCCATCAACAAAAAACACATTTGGCTTTATGTCCTTGCAATTTACTCGCTGTGCTTTGCGCTTCGCCTCATCGAATATTTTTTAATCCGCACCGACTCGACCTTTTTCGGCGAGGCATTTATCCACAAGCTGCTCGGAATCGGCATCCTGTTCGCTGCAATAAAGCTTTTTTCCTACAACGTCGGCGACGTAGGGCTTCGAGGAAAGACCCCCGTTGCTTACAAAATTCCACTTAGCCTTTTACTCGGCCTCGCATTGGGCATACTCTGCTATGGCATATCCTACGGAACTGAAATCGCGATTCTTGCAAAATCCCACAAACTTGAAAAAATAGCCCTTTTCGTGACCAGCTATTCAGTCGACGGCAACATCGGGAACCAGACGGCGTTCATCTTCTTTTTGATTTGCATACTTGGGAACATCATCAATGTGGTAATGGAAGAAGGAATTTTCCGGGGGCTTTTCCAAAAACTTTTCGAAGAACGCTACAAGTTTTTTATTTCCGTCTTCTTTGCTTCAATCCTGTTTGGCTTGTGGCATTGCGTAGGACCAATCCGAAGTTTCACTGACGGCCTGAGCGGCACAAAAGAGCTTGCCGTAAATCTTGCAATTCTAATTGGTTCATCGACGCTAATCGGAATCAAATATTCGCTTTTGGCAAAAATCACAGGCTCGCTCTACGCGGGAATGGCCGACCACTTTGTGAACAACACTCTAATCAACATCTTGCACGTTCTCTCCATCGGTGGCACGGACGAACTGATGATTATCCGAATCAGTATCGCGCAGACGCTTTCGTTCCTCATCGTTTTGGTGTTGTATTTTTATCGAAAATTGCTTCCTTGCAATTTTTGAAACAGAGTTCGTCCTGCGGACTCTCGCCAGTTGCTTCAGGCTCATAGCCCCGCCATCCTTGGCGGACTATCTGCTGGCGCTCGGTCTGCCTATAAGTTTTTATTCCTCGTAATATCCGGGGCAACCGAAAAGAACGCATTCGACCGTTTTATCATTCTCCGGACAATATATGCCGATTTGTTTTGACTGACTCACCCAGGATGTGTTTAATGAATCCCAGACAAAATCGTCCGCCAGAGTTTTGAGCGTTGTGATACTAAAAT
>JAILRX010000184.1 GCA_024697985.1 Treponemataceae bacterium
AAGCACAGCAATAACAGGCTCTGAAGTTTTTGTAAGCGGACGAAATATCGGCACGATAAAATCAATCGTAGCAAGCGACCACGAGGTAACTCAGGGTGAGTACGAAACTTACTGTATCTACGGCGGAACTGATAAACCAACCAACGAAATTGGTAAAGGTGTTTTCTATCCTGCTTATTATGTAAACTGGTACGATGCGATTGTCTATTGTAATTTGCGAAGTATCGCAGAAGGCTATACTCCTGTTTATAGCATAGATGGAAAAACAAATCCTGCTGAATGGCCAGGTATCGTGTCTGGAACTGAACTAAATGCATCAAAATATTGCGGACCATCAGAACGGGATACAGACTGGGATGCGGTAGTTTTCGATACAACTGCAGACGGCTGGCGACTCCCTACTGAAATTGAATGGGAATATCTTGCGCGCGGTGGAAATCTTACTAATTCAGGTCAGACAACCTATAGTGGAAGCAATAATGTAGGCGACGTCGCTTACTATAGCGGTAATGCTGACTCTAAAACTCATTATGTAAAGCAAAAACAATCTAATGCACTTCAAATTTATGACATGACGGGTAACGTATTTGAATGGTGTTATGACTGGTTTACGAGTCCTTTAAGTTCAGCAATAGGAAATACAGGTCCTACATACGAACAGGCTAATACGGGAAAAGAGAAGGTCTTCTGTGGTGGAGCTTATTCAAAAGATGCTAGTAACTGCTCAATCAGTAAAAGAGGCTGGTACCAGCCACCACAAAATCGTTTCTCTGATATGGGCTTCCGTGTTGTGCGCGGTAGTCTTTAGAACTTAAGTCCTTATGAAACTCCTCTTACTATTGAAGCAAAAGTAGCCGGAGTTGTTGTAACTTTTAAAATGGGATCCTTGTTTCGCGGTTGTAGTTCACTTACAACGATTACGGTTTCCAATGCATTTGGTACCGGGGCTGTATCTTCGTCTTCTTCTATGTTCTATACTGTAATTGATACGGCTTCAACGCCTGGTTACTTTACCGGCAATTAAAATTTCGCATAAGTAAAAAAAAAGAGGCTTCAAACTGAAGTCTCTTTTTTCTATTGAAAAACTAGAAATTATTTTCCGTTAACTTTGTCTTTAAGTGCTTTTCCTGCCTTAAATTTAGGTGATTTTGAAGCTGGAATGTTAATTGTTTCACCTGTTTTAGGGTTTCTACCTGTTCTTGCGCTTCTTGTTCCAACATCGAATGTTCCGAATCCAACTAACTGAACAGATTCTCCTTTAGCCATAGCTTCAGAAATAACTTCAACAAGGGCTTTTACTGTAGCTTCAGTGTCTTTCTTTTTAAGGTCAGTCTTTTTAACGATTTCGTTAATAATTTCAACTTTGTTCATTAATTTTTCTCCTGTGATTTTTTACACTAAATTTGTGTTTTGAGCTATAAAAAATTGCTCCTTTATTTTATTATAAGGCATAAATCATATATTTCAACTTTTTTTAACAAAAAATTATAAGAATTAATATATGCGGCTGTCTTGTTGACCATGCATATTTTCGCTATAATTTTTTTGTTATCATTATCGCTTAAAAGCGATTTCCACGGAGGAAAAAAATGTCAGTTATTTGGGAAAATCTTGATAAACAGGATTCATTCAAAAAATTAATGTCACTTAAGGGACAGGTTTCTCTTAAAGATTCACTTACAGCTGATAGAGTTAAAAAATATTCAACAGCTATGGCTGCAGGACTTACTTTTAACTACGCTGCAAAACAGGTTAATGACCAGATTCTTAAGGTTCTTCAGTCTTTGGCTGATGAAATGCAGGTTACAGAAAAATTCAAGGAACTTTACGAAGGTGAAGTAATCAATACAGGAGAGAAACGACTCGTTCTTCATCACCTTACACGTGGACAGCTTGGAAAAGACGTAATGTTCAATGGAAAAAATGAACGTGATTTCTATGTAGCTCAGCAGGAAGCAATCGCAGAATTTGCTGACAAGGTTCACTCTGGAAAAATCGTAAACGAAAAAGGTGAAAAATTTACTGAAGTTGTTCAGATTGGTATCGGTGGTTCAGACCTGGGTCCAAGAGCAATGTATATCGCACTCGAACAGTGGGCAAAGGCTAAGGGAAACCTTAAAATGAAGGCTTCTTTCATTTCAAACGTTGACCCTGACGATGCTGCAGGCGTAATTGCTAACGTAGATATCGCTCATGCAATCTTTATCTTGGTTTCAAAATCTGGAACAACACAGGAAACTCTTGCAAACGAACTTTTCGTTAAAAACTTTCTCAAGGATGCAGGTCTTGATTCAAGCAAGCACATGATCGCCGTAACAAGTGAAACAAGTCCACTTGCAAACAATCCTGCCTACCTTGCTTCTTTCTACATGGATGACTTTATCGG
>JAILRX010000185.1 GCA_024697985.1 Treponemataceae bacterium
GAACCATATCGAAAACTTTCTGCATTTCGCCAGATTTTCCAATTATTGATTCAAAGGCTTTGGCTGAATGCAGTTCTTCCTGGAGCTGTCTGTGCTGCAGTGAAAGTTCCCTTCCCTGGAGGGCTCTTTTTACGATCATCGTAAGCTGGTCTAGGTTGAAAGGTTTTGTCAAAAAGTCGTAGGCACCGTTTCTCATTGCATCAACTGCACTGTCGATGCTGCCGTGTCCAGTTAAAATTATGACAGGAACACCAGGAGTTTCAGTCGAAACCTTTTCCAAAACCTGTTCACCTGTTACTTCCGGCATTCTTAAGTCTGTAATTACAAGATCAATATCACCTTTTGAAATTCTTTCGATGGCGACTTTTCCGTTTTCAGCAAGGACTGTCTCATAGCCTTCCATTTCAAGGCTTGCGGCAAGTCCTTCGCGAATGTTTTTTTCGTCATCACAAATTAAAATCTTAAAATTCATATTTTAGAACTCCAAAAGTCTTATTCAAGCAGATTTTTTCTGTCTTGTGGAATTGGAAGTGAAATTATAAAAGAAGTACCTTTCCCCAATTCACTTTCAACTTCGATTTCACCACCGAATTCCTTGATGATTTTATAAACCATCGTCAAACCAAGACCTGTCCCGTTTGCCTTGGTCGTAAAATACGGTTCGAAAATGCGCTGTCTGGTTTCCTCGTCCATTCCGCTTCCGGTATCAGAAACCTTGATATAAAAAAGATCATCCTTTATGTAAGAATGAATTGAAATCTTACCGCCATCAGACATTGCAGCGATTGAATTCTGCATCAAATTGATGATGACCTGCTTGAAAAGTTTTTCATCAAGCAAAAGTTTTGGCGGATTCTGATAGAGATTTATGTCCAGGTCAATATTTTTCATTTCAAACTCTGGTCTGTAAAAATCAGCAAAGGTCTTTAGCATGGCGCTTGCATCAACCGGCAGTAGTTCAGCCTGAATCGGGCGAACAGCGAAAAGAAAATCCACGATGATTTTATTAAGCCGGTCAATTTCCTGATTCACGATATCCAGATAGTTTTCCAAAAACTTTTGGTCCGGAAGCATTCCATCCGTATCGCGGGATTTTTTTATTGCTTTTTGCAAAAGCTGGATATAAATGCTAATAGAACCGAGCGGATTTTTAATTTCATGAGCTACGCTAGCCGCAAGATTTGTGAGGCTCGAAAGATTTTCCATTCGTCTGATGACAGTTTCTGTGTTTCGCTTTTCTGTAATGTCTTCAATTTTTATGATGTTTCCGGAAATCTGTTTTTGATGCACGAGAGGTTCAATGCTGATGTTTAAAAATCTGACCGTTCCACCTGAAGTTCTAAGAACAAATTCCTGACTTACGTTGATTTTTTTATCATTACTGGCATTTTTTAAAAAAATTCCGATATCATCGTCGTCTATAAAATTCCAGATTTCATCTGAAAGAAGGTTGTCCTGAGTTTTTTCTTCAAAATATCGGTTTTTGAAAGGGATGAGACGCTCGCTTGCTCTGTTCGACATCAGAATTTTCCAGTCATTCGAACAGATTACAAGGCCAAGAGTAAGGGATTCGATTACAGAATAAAGGCTTTCGTTTTCTCCGACAATGTTGTTGAAAAGTTGTTCAATCTGAGAACTGGACATTTTAGAGATTTTTTGAGTAGCCTTTTTTGCGAATTCGTTCATCATATTAAATCACCTGCAAGTTTTTGAAGTGCACGGGACGGTGTCTGATTATAAATAGTTACGCTTTCATAGCATTCCTGGACCTTTTTCAAAAGGTAAACTTGCTTTTCGCCGTAAAGAATGTTTTGTCTTTGATAACCTTCAGTCCTTATCCTTTTTTTGCCATTTTCAAACAAATTTTCCAAAAACATCTGAAAAAGGACAATCGGTTTAAAGTCGTTTGCCTCTTTAGAAAGCTCTTCAAAATCAATCAGGCGCGAATTGTTGATTGATTCAAGGAAACGTTCTGACAGTTCCAATATTTTTTCCCTTTCAACTGGAAGGTATTCATAAAGATATTCGTTGATTGAACATTTTTTTTCAGAATGGAAAATACGTTCGATAACGGTACTTTCCTGCTCTACAGTTCGTTCTGAAAAATTATAATTTCTTACCCTGGAAAGAATTGTCGGCATGATGGCAGATTTTCGCTCCGTTGTCAGGATAAAAATCATATTCTCAGGCGGTTCTTCAAGGATTTTAAGCATGGCATTTCTTGAACTGTCGTTCATCTTGTCAGCATTTTCAATAATCAAAACTTTTTTACCTTCAACTGCGGTGTACTGAGCCCATTTGGAAGCATTTCGTATGTGTGAAATCAAAATTGAAGATTTCATCGAAGTCGTCTCAAGCTTCTGGCAAAGTCCGAGAAGTTCGTCTGAAAGTTTTGTTATTTTATCGTTATCAATCTGACCGTTTTTATACTGATCTGCAATTTTTAATGGATCTAAATCTTCAAGAATTTCATCAATCGGCTGAATCAGGGCTGAAATTTTTTGTATATTATCCTCGCCTTCATAAAAAACCGGATTGAATCTTGAAGTAAGCTTTCTTACGCTTCTTACAAAAAGATAGTTTGCAGCCTGCAAATAACTTTTATTTTGATTCAATGCGTTCAAAAAAGTTTCTCGACTTGCAGCAATTTCCAAATAGCAGTTTTTAGGGCCTGTTATCAAAAGATTTTGAGAAACAAGGGCCTTATTTTTTAAGCAGGAAGGACAAGTACAATTCCAGTCGCCCCTGACTTTTCCGTTTCCCTGGCAGGATAAAACACGTGCAAGTTCCAAAGCACAGGTTAGTTTTCCAGAACTGGCTGGACCTGAGAACAACAGCGAATTTGGAAGCATGTTG
>JAILRX010000191.1 GCA_024697985.1 Treponemataceae bacterium
TTTCCCCTCAGTTGCAACGAGCCCATCTTTGATTTATACTCTAACTATGAAACTCAATAGAAAAACCGTTATTTTGGCCCTTTTTATCATATCAGCACTTTTTGCTTTCACATCCTGCTCAAAAAAAATCGGATATTCGGTTGTCCTCTGGTCAATCCCGGAAGAAAATCTTTCAGATGGAACAATCGTTCCTGTCTATATCAAATCAAACATCAGCCACTGCTATGTAATTGGCGTGCCTGAGACAGAATTAAAATGCGAAGTTCCGCTCTGGAAAATTTCAGAACCGACTTCAAAACGAAAGGTCGTTGCCGTTCAAAAAAAATATGCTGAATATCAGCATTACTATGCAAGCGTAAAACGCGACGGCCTCCCAATTCGAAATGAACCTCAGAATACTTCCCGACAGATTTATCGAACCAGAGAAGGCGAAATTTTGAAAGTCCTTTACAAGGGAAAAGGCGCAGCCGTTATGGCCGGAAACAAACCGCTCGAAGGCGACTGGCTTAGAGTCCTTACAAATGACGGTTCTTTAGGATGGTGTTTTTCATACAACCTCAACGTTTACAACGAAAACGACAAATCAGTTCAGAATGTTGCCACTACAAAAGAAGAAAACATCTACGATGACTACATGAAAAAAATCCTTTCGGCAACCTGGTATCCTGAAGAATATCAGACGATGGTTAATCAGCGTCACGTAGACCTTGATGCCATCAATCCTGAATACAAATTTTTAACTGGATTCAACTCTGATGGAACTGTCAAAATGACATCAGAAAAACTGAACTTCTCATTCCCGTTCAATGGACTTACAAAAATTGGAAACCGAATCTACCGCTTCAACGATTCAAACCTGACGATGACCATCAGAACCAGCGCATCAATTTTCCTTCAGTATGTTGATGAAAACCAGCGTCAGCAGACGGTAAACCTTTCGGCCCTTTCTGAAAGCATCGAAACTATAATCGAACGTGAAACAAACCGCCGAATCAGCGAGTACAATAAAATCGCAAGTGCCGGTCCTAATTTTTCAAGCTCCAGCTACGGAAAGATCAATTTTTACACTGACAGCACCTTCTCTTGGAGCGGCTACAAACTTCTTACTCCATCCCTTATTCCAGAAGGTTCTGGTGGAACAGGAACGGTTTCAATCGAATACTTCCTGGCTTCTGCCCTCAAATCAGAATATGACGGAATTTTGACTTTGAAATTTGACGGAAACGGCAAAAAAGTAAGTTTCCTTTACAAAATCGAGCCAAATGGAATCCGTCTCGAAGATGTTCAGCGTGCTAAATTCAAGGACAAGGTCGTAACAGAAAAGAGCACCAATCCTGTCATCATATTCTTTGGAAAATAAGGCGGATAGAGTGGCTTTCGTTCAGTTTTCAAAAGTATCTCTTGCCTTTGGCGACCGTGACATTTTAAAAGATGTTTCGATAAACCTTTCCGAAGGAACAAAAGCCGCACTGACAGGCGGAAACGGTTCGGGCAAATCAACACTGATAAAAATTCTAGCGGGCATTTCTCAGCCTGACAGCGGAAACCGTGCCGTGGAAAAAAACTGCCGCATCGGATATTTGCCTCAGTCGGGCATCGTCCATCATGGATGTTCTTTGATGGAAGAAGTCGACAAGGCCTTCGATTTTGGCCACGAAATGCAAAGGCAGATTGATGAGCTTGGCGAGCAGCTCAAACTTGAGGAGCAGGCGGAACTGATTCAAAAACTTGATGCATCAGGCTATCACAGAAGGCAGGCAACATGCGAAAGCGTTCTTCTTGGACTCGGTTTTGAACAGAAGGATTTTGGCCGCAATGTCGAAGAGTTTTCAGGCGGATGGCAGATGCGTATTGCTCTGGCTAAGGTTTTGCTTTCAAATCCTGATATCCTGCTTTTGGATGAACCTACAAACTATCTTGATATTGAAGCCCGAAACTGGCTCGAACAGTTCCTTTCGGATTTTTCTGGCGGTTTTTTGCTTGTCAGCCACGACCGTTATTTTCTGGACGTGACCGTTAATGAAATTTACGAGCTGTTCAACGGCAACTTGAATCGATATCCTGGAAATTACAGCCATTATGAAAAAGTCAGGGAAGTCGAACTTGAAAGTCTGATTCAGCGCTACGAGATTCAGCAATCTGAAATCAAAAAACTTGAGGATTT
>JAILRX010000215.1 GCA_024697985.1 Treponemataceae bacterium
GGAAGAACTGGCGGGAGTAAAAGAATGGGCGCCGGAATGGGAAATGTTACCTGTTGAAGTACCATATCTAACCGAATTCCAGCGCCACATTGTGGTCATACCAAAAGCTAAATAGTTAGGTTATGCCTGTTTTTCTGAAGAGTCCTTCGAGGCAGGTGCATTTGAAGCAAACTTCTCGATTTTCTTTTCAGATTCTTCTATTTTCTTGTAATTTCTCTTTACTTTCTTAGAAGTTGTCATTTCAAGAGCCTTATCAAGAATAGTGATTTTTGAAATTCTGGCATAAGGTTGCAAAGTCTTGTTGACCTTATCAACGATTCCCTTGATGACCTGCTGAATCTGATTTTTAAGTGACTCATCTTTTGTATCACGGTCAATCTGAAGGTTTTTCATAAGGTCATCAGATGGATAAACCAAAGCTTCGACACCTTCTGATTTAGAATCAGCATTCATCACGTAGCCCTGGACTGTAATCTGCTCGATTTCGTTGAAAAGCTGGAACGCATTTTCAATTTCTTCAGGGAATACATTTTTTCCACCTTCCGTAACGATAAGGTTTTTAGCTCGTCCTGAAAGATAAACATAGTTTTCACTGTCGATTCGGCCAAGGTCGCCGGTTTTAAGCCATCCGTCTTCAGTAAAGATAGCGGCAGTTTCTTCAGGCATGTTGTAGTAGCCCTGCATTACCATTGGTCCCTTAACCTGGATTTCGCCGATTCCGTGCTCGTCTTTATCAGCAATTCGAATCTGCATGTAAGGAGCAAAGAAAGCTCCTACAGAATCGATCTTGAAGTTTTCGATCGGGTTAAGCGCAATGATTGGCGAAGTTTCTGTAAGTCCGTATCCCTGGATAAAATCGATTCCAAGTTCCTGATAGGCCTTGAAAACGCTTGGTGCAAGAGGTCCGCCTCCAGAAATTGCAACACGCCAGGTACTGATGCAGGCTTTGTCCAAAATTGCCTTGAACATTTTTTTGCCGACATTCTTTCCGGTAATTTTTTTGATAAGGTAAGAAATTCCCATCAGGAAACGGATAAGACCGTAAACGAAAGGTCCCTTTGCCTTAACACCCTTCATGATGCCTTCAAGAAGCTTGTTGAAAAGAAGCGGAACGCCAAGGAACAAAGTTACATGACCTTCCTTCATTTCACGAAGCATTTTTGTAACGGCAAGTGATTTTCCAAAAAGGATTTCCGCACCGACTGAAATACCGTTGATAAGAACGGCCTGCATCGTATACGAGTGATGGACTGGCAAAAGTGCATAGAAAGTATCTTTTTCGTTGATCAAAAGATTTGTCTGTGCAAGGAAACAGTCAGAAACAAGGTTCTTGTGAGTAAGCATTACGCCTTTCGGATTTCCTGTAGTTCCTGATGTGAACATCAAGGCTGCAAGATCATCTTCACAAGGAAGGTCTGCACTGTGAATTTCATCTGACTTGAGATTGTAGATGTATCTGTCCTGAAATTTTGAATTCAGGGCGTATACTTCATAGCCTTTTGAATTATTCAAAAAATAATCGTATTTTTCTTCATCAACGAAGAAAAACTTTGGTTTTGCTGTAGCAAGAAGATTTTCAACTTCATTTTCATGTAGACCGTGATCAATCGGAACTACAACACCGCCAGCAAAGAAGGTTCCGTAAAATGCAAGAGTCCATTCAGGCGAGTTTTTGCCGGTCATGGCAACTCTGTCACCCTTTTTAAGTCCCTTTGACAAAAGCCAGTTTGCAAAGGCTTTCATTTTTTCTACGGTCTGCGCATAAGTAAGTGTGATTTTATCAGGATCAAAAACTGATAAACAAGGTCGGTCTGGAAATCGAAGTGCTGAAATCTGAATCACTTCATTTAAGGTTGGCCATTCGCCATTGAAAACCGTACCCCTAAATTCATCCAGAAACAACCACGGTAAAGGTCGGTTTGATTTTTTAGACATTATTTTTCCCCCAGAATTTTCTACTTTTTTTTATTTTTAAAGTATAATAGTCTTTTATATATTAGACAATTTATTTTTGCAAAAGTTTCATTTTTGTCAAAAAAAACTTTATTTTTTTTCTATTGTTCCGATATACTAAAGATGATGAAGAAACGAATCTGTATTTTATCAATTTTAATATTTGCCTTATCCACAACAGTGTCCACCGCATCTCTTTTTGCACAGGAAATGACGGTAACACAAAAACGACTCGCCTTTGTTGAAGAAGCAAAAAAATACATCGGAACGCCTTATGTTCTTGGTGGCGAATCAAAAGAAGGCATCGACTGTTCAGGGCTGGTTATGGTTACTGCAAGGGATGCTACAGGCACGATTCTTCCTCGAAAAGCAAGCGACATCTATTCTTACGTACGGATAATCCCGGATTCGCAGAAACAACCGGGCGACCTGCTCTTTTTCAAGACGAACGGTCCGAACATTTCACACGTAGCAATTTATATTGGAAAAAATCAGTTCATTCACGCAATAAGTGACGGACCAAACACCGGAGTCATCGTTTCTTCACTTGACCAGACATACTGGAAACCAAAATTTGTCGGTACAGGTACATTTTTCCCATCAACTGCATCTGACTCAAAAAAAAAATCAACGGGAGCCTCTAACAGTCAGGTAAAAATAACGACGGAAGCCAGCAAACTGATGGCTGAGGCGCAGGACAGAATTCCCTTCGACTTTGATGTAGCAGTCTTTTTCAACTGGAACCTTTTTACCCATAACGCATTTCTTTTTAACGCACGAGGTTTCTCGATCCAGCTTCATTCACAATACAACAGATGGATTTTACGTCCAGGCCTCGGTCTTGATTTTCGTTATGAACCAAAAATGGGCGTTTTTCAAATTCCGATTTTGCTCACACTTTCTCCTCAGGACTACATCAGAATCTATGCAGGTCCGGTCTTTACGATTGGAACACCAAACCTGATCGGAAGCGACAAGGAAATAAAGGCCTCGATTTTCCCGGGAATCATGGGAATCAGTTTTCAGACGCCGGCAATTCAGATTGCAAACGTCGTAGGCTTGAGGTTCACGCAAGACATTTCATACGAAGTTTTCAACAACACGAACAATTCGGCTCTTTCTTTTGCTGAATCCTGTGCTTCAGGACTCACGTTCCAAACGGGAATCCGAGTGGACATCTACGTTCCAAAAAACGCGAAAAACGGACAGCAGTCACAAGGTACGACGACCACAAAATCGAAAGACAAGACAGAAAGCACCGGCACACAATCAGAAACCAGCCAGCCAGCGAGCGGCACGGGTACATCGAGTGGGGCAA
>JAILRX010000241.1 GCA_024697985.1 Treponemataceae bacterium
CGTGGATTTGCAATCCTTCTTTCACGAGTTTCTTTTAAAATCATAAAAATGCCGGATGAAGCTCAGAAAATAAAGATTCAGACTTGGGAAGAAAAAGCCCAGGGCCTTCAGTTCATCCGAAAATACCTTATCACAGGCGAAAACGGTGAAGAACTCATTCTTGGAACTACGACCTGGCTTTTGGTTAATCCTGAACTCCGCCGAATTCTTCCTCCTGCAAAATTCGATTTGCGACCGACTCCAATGACACAGACTGAATTGCGCACTCTCGATCCTGGCAAAATCAAGCTGCCTGAAAACGCAGAACTTGTTGAAAACCGAAAAATGCAGTTTTCTGACTGCGATCCGAACGGCCACGTAAACAATTCCCGATACGGAGCTTTTGCAATTGATGCGCTTTTTGCATCAGGCTCTGCGATAAGCGAAATTCAGGGAAAGGTTCTTACAGATTTCAGGCTGAACTATGCAAAAGAAGCTCATCTTGGTGATACTCTGGCAATTTTCAGTTCAGTTGAATCAGTTGAAGACAATAAGACTAAAATCATTATCGCAGGCAAAAATGCCGAAGAAACTTCATTCGAATGCGAAATGTTCTGGGCTTAAAAAACAAATAATTACGTAAATAAATATTTCCCCACTTTAAAAATTTCATGATTTTGGTATAATTTAAAACCGACATGAGAGGAAAAAAATGAAAATCGGATTTGATAACGACAAATACTTAAAAATTCAGTCTGAGCACATCAAAGAACGAATTGCTCAGTTCGGCGACAAACTTTATCTTGAATTCGGAGGCAAACTTTTTGACGACTATCACGCCTCGCGAGTTTTGCCAGGCTTTCAGCCAGACAGTAAATTAAAAATGCTTTTGCAGCTTGCTGATATGGCAGAAGTAGTAATTGCCATCAGTGCAGCCGACATCGAAAAGAACAAGGTTCGAAGTGATTTGGGCATCACCTACGATATGGACGTCATCCGCCTTATCGATGAGTTTTCAAGCGTAGGACTTACCGTTTCAAGCGTTGTCATCACACATTACGCACATCAGGCCAGCGTTGAAATCTTCAAGGCTAAGCTTGAAATGATGAACATCAAGACTTATTTCCATTACATCATCGAAGGATATCCTTCAAACGTATCGCTCATCAACAGTGACCAGGGATTCGGTAAAAACGATTATATCGAAACCACAAAACCGCTCGTTGTCGTAACGGCACCAGGACCAGGAAGCGGAAAAATGGCAACCTGTCTCAGCCAGCTTTATCACGAGAACAAGCGCGGCATCAAGGCCGGATACGCAAAATTCGAAACCTTCCCTATCTGGAATATCCCTCTCAAGCATCCAGTAAACATCGCCTACGAAGCAGCAACCGCTGACTTGAACGACGTAAACATGATTGACCCGTTCCATCTGGAAGCATACGGAGAAACCACCGTAAACTACAACCGAGACATTGAAATCTTCCCGGTTTTGAGCACAATTTTCGAAGCAATCTACGGAAAATGCATCTATAAATCGCCGACAGACATGGGCGTAAACATGGCCGGAAACTGCATCATCGATGACGAAGTTTGCCGCGAAGCAAGCAAGCAGGAAATCATCCGACGCTACTACAACACTCTCGACAAGCTTGCCGACAACAACCCGATTGAAAATGAAGTCTACAAAATCGAGCTTTTGATGAGACAGGTCAACGCAACAACCGACGACCGAAAGGTAACAGTTTACGCAAAGAAACGAGCCAGCGAATGCGGTATGCCTTCAGAAGCAATCGAGCTCATCGACGAAAACGGAAACAGAGAATACATCACTTCAAAAACTTCAGACTTGCTTGGTGCATCGGCAGCCCTTCTTTTGAACGCGCTCAAGCACCTTGCTGGAATTGACCACTCAGTAAAATTGATTCCTGCTGAAATGATTGAACCAATCCAGAAAATGAAGATCGGATATCTTTCGGGCAACAACCCAAGACTCCATACGGACGAAGTTCTGGTTGCACTTGCAATTCTTTCCAAGACTGATGAAAACTGCAAGAAGGCTTTGGAACAGCTTCCTCGCCTGCGTGGATGTCAGGTTCATACGACAGTCATGCTCAGCGAAGTCGACACCAAAATCTTCAAGAAACTTGGAATCGACTTTACCAGCGAACCTGTTCGAAAAAAGAAAAAACTTAAGTATTAGTTTTATTGTTCGGAGGCATCGTCCTGTTTTGGGGCTGATGCCTTTTCTTTTGCAGCTTCCCTTTCAAGAGCGGCCTGTCTTGCTTTTACAGTCCTCATGAAAACAGCCTGAATATCAGTTCTAGGAGTAGCAGAAAACTGGAATGAGCCGTCTTCCGGATTAACTCGATACGGAATCGTTGTGTCCAGACTGTATGCCGGGCTTCTATCATTCGAAATCCACCAGTCCAAAACAACAATTACGCTGTAAGTCAGTTTGAGAAGCGTAAGATTTGTCCTTGCCTTTGGCGGGAACAGCGCATCAAGTCGCTTGGAAACGATGTTTGATACCGCAAACGAATAAGGCTTCATGATGTTTTCAGCACCGGCCAATTCAGGCGTAAATTCCCTGCCCTGTGCCTGAGAAGCGCGTTTTTCAACTTCAACCTGCTGCAAAACTTCGCCCCACATGTCTCGAATCATTCTGACTCGACGTGCGAGCGGTTTATAAGGCGGATTGTTAATTTCTTTCTCCATAAAGAAAAATTCGTAGTTCAAATACGGAAGGAACATCGTTCTTGCTTCCCACAGCATTGATGCAATCTGTTTTCTTGCATAAGGCGTCTTGATAAAGTCGCTCTGCGTGCTGACGTGGTTGCAGATTTCCTTCATTACCGGCAGATAGTCACGCTCAAAAACTGATTCGCGGTAAGCACTCCAGTCAAACAGGATGCTTGAAATATTGTCTCCGGCACTTCCTTCAACACCCTTTTCAGTAATGAACTTGATGTTTCGGCATCCCTGGAAAAAGTCCTCGAGGATTCGCATCAAAACTATCGTTACCTGCATAGGGTTGTTTTCTGAAAGCAAGTTGAATCCATCTGCAAATTTATAAATCGGATGGAAATATGGGAAAAGGTCTGTTCCGTAGCCCAGGTTCTGCCAGCCGGCATCCGGGAAAATCATTTCGAGAGCCTTCAACGACTGAGTTATGGCCTTTGGATAAGGCACTCTTTCCCGGCCCGATTGGTCTTCGGCCTCCTCGAGTTCCTCCGCATCATCGTCGTCGTCCGGAACACCGTCGCCTTCAGCATCTGCGACATAGGAAACTTCATCGTTTTCGCGTTCCTTCTCGGCTTTTTCAGCCTCTTCCTTCTTTCGTTTTGCTTCTTCTTCAGCCTTAAGTCGTTCCTTTTCCTGCTGCAATTTTTCCTGTGGATCTGCATCCGGCAAGATCAAATCGAATTTCGTGATTTCAAGAAAAGCCAGAATCTTGGCGCTGTTTTTATTAAAAAATCGTGCAAAAGGCAAAATTTCGTTTGTGCACATTCGCATCAAAAGAGGATAAAGCCCCTTGATGACCTGATTGTAGATATAAACCCATTCAGCAGAAGCTTCGCGAACCTGAGGATAAAGTTTGGCCTGCATCAATTTTCGATCCCCGGTAATTTCCTTGAAAGCCTCCCGGATAAAATTAACGATGCGCTCTTCACCGAGATAGAAAATTTTCAAAAGAGGCTTGTAGATTTCCTTGATGAAAGGCACCATGTCGGCAACAGTAACTGATTCAGCCTTTTTAGAAAGCTCTTTCTGCATGCTTCTAAGCTTGTTTACGTTGTATTCTGATGCAAATCTGAAAAACTTGTATTTATCAACCTCGTAGGTCTGAACCTTCAGCCTGAAATCTGATTCAGCATTGTCCAAAATCGTTTTGATTGAGCCAAAAAATTTGTCCATTCGGTTGAGGTAGTTCAAAAGCTTTACGCTTACAAAATCCGGCGAAACCCTGTCAGGAACCTTTCCGATAGAAAAAAGCATCGTAAAAAAGTTCTGCGGTTTTTTGATTTTATAGTCCGATGCAGCCATCAATTTATCAAACTGCGATTTTTCCTTGTTGGTAAGAGGTGGTAAAAGATTTCTCGCCTTCTTTTCAGCTTCTTCGAAAGCAGCATTAGCAGCAGCCTTTCGTTTTGAAGTTTTTGAAGGCTTTGCGTCGGCACCTTCCGGTCGCTTTCTGTCGATGGCCGCATTTTTTGTAGCTGGAGCCGGACGGCGAGTCTTATCGTAAACAGGATTTTTGATTGGCGCAAATTCAGGAGTTTTTTCAACGCCGACTTCTCCACCGAGCAGATTAGCTACACGTTTTGCTTCTTCCGGTGAAATATCTCCAAGATTTTTTCGAACTGATTCAAGCTCGCCTGGTTTATAAATGGCTTTTGGCGCAGAATAACGTGTTTCACTCATAGCCTTGTCCTCATATTTTTTGCGACCCCCGGAAAATCCTTAATCGTAATTGATTTGCCTTCTTTTGTTACGATGACTCCTTCATAAGTTCCAAAAATAAAGTTGTACTGACCTTCAAGCACGATTGCACTTACAAATTTCTGACGAACTGATTTTGGAGTGAAAACCAAATCCACCATGCCCTCAGTATCCTGAATTACCCATTTTTTTGAAACGCCAAACGTATGCGTAATCATGACAAACGGGAGCGGTGTGACTTGTCCATCATAAAAAAGAACGTTTTCGTTATTATCATCGGAATTTTTTGGAAGATTGCTTATATTTGTAATGCGGAAAAGTACGTCGTGATCATCAACCTTACCGATGCCCACAACATACTTGCTTACAGTTCTAAATTTAAAATAAGCCCTGGTCGAAATCAACATGCACAAAGATTTTTCTGAATGGAAAAATGGAGAATCGGTCTTTGCGGCCTGAATTCCAGAATCACACAAAAACTGTCTTTGATAAGAAACGTAACATCGCCTCATCGTAGGATACGGCAGAACAGACGTGAAGGCACTTTCGGTGTCGCCGTATGGTGCAATAAAGTTGCCGCTGAAATTCGGTCTGATGCCATCTCCTCGGAGCCGGAAAACAAAGGTGAAACGATTTCGCTCCTTGTCCCAAACAATTCGCACGTAACGGAATCTTCTGTAAGTTGAGCATACGCCCTTGGTCATGTTTTTTGGAACCAGATGCCTGTGAATGCCGGTTACGCCCCGGTAAGAATATCTGTGATTTGATTCTTTGTGCCACAGGTTCACTTCGTAAAAACCTGCCAGCTTCATATCAATTATATCAAGCGAACCCAAATACTCTTCAGTATCAAAAACAAAACTGAAGTTGCTTCGGATACGCAAGTTTGTAATCCATTTAGGAAGAGGAATTATTCCATAAGGAAATTTAATCCCCGAGATGTTAAGGGATTTTGGAGTACCAATGTATGAGCCGAATTTCGGCTTGCTGTTTTCAATTAAAACTTCAGGTACCTTATCCAACTTTCTTGAATACATAGAATTTATTTTAACACAATGTCATTTTAATTTCTATAATATTGTTATTCTGCAAGCATTTTATCAACTTTTTCACGATTCGGGATGTAATAAAAAATACTGTAACCCAAATCGTTTATCCGTTTGATGAAAGTCATATAGACGTTGCCTTCTCGTGCTGAAAGGCTTTTTTCAAGGGCAGCGGAAGCTTCCTCGTAGTTTTTGTTTTCAAATTCGGTCTGAGAAACCAAAAAGTTTGCGTAATAAATTTCGAAAGGCGTTTTTGCATTTTCGCTTGCCTTATGGAAGCACTCCAGCGCAGTTTTTTTAGAACCGCCTGCAAAACCTGGCGCATGATAAAGCCACTGTCCGTAATTTGCAAGACAATAAGAAAAATTCGGATCCAATTCCAAAGCCTTTTCGTAATAGACTTTGATCTGGAGTCCTTCGTTCATGGCCTTTGAAAGTGGCAAAAACTGCAATGATGAAGAAAGCACATCCCCGGCCACAACATAAAAATATTTGCTGATGTCACTTGAAAGCTCTTTGTTCTTATCCAGAAAATCCTTGGTTTTAGAATATCGATCGGTAATTAACGGCTTCAGTTCTTTTGACTTTGGAAAATCAGCATAGATGTTGTTGTATTTTTCCTGCGCAAGGATGTTTTCAACGATAATCCGGGTCTCTTCCCCGATATTTTCTGATTCAAAACGGGCCCTGCACTCCTCAATTTTTTTGTCACAAAGCTCCACACACTTTGAATTTGAGTCAACGCAACACAAATCAAGGCGAAAATCAAAGACTTCTAAAATAAGAGTTTCCTCATCTGGAGTGCAAAACAGAGAAAAAAGGCAAAAAATGCCCAAAATCAGCTGAAAAATGGCTTTTTTTAACGAATTCATGGGTTTTACTTTACTTCAAAAAGAATCATGTTTGCAACCACTTTAAAAATTGCAGTGTCTATTTAAATGATGACCAAAAGTATTAAAAAGTTCAATCAGCATGAGAACTACCGAAGGCATCGGCCTTACCACTTCTACTAAGTCCCCCTTGGTAGGAGATAAGGTCTTATTTTAATACACGGAGATTAAACTATGGACAAAACCATTCCCGTATTTTTTGCAACAGACGACAATTACATTCCTTACCTTGGCGTAACCCTTAAATCAATGATGGCAAATGCCTCAAAAGAATATTTCTATGACATCTATGTACTTTCAACTTCCCTCAAAGAAGAAAACAAAGCTAAAATCAAAAATATAGTTGATGAAGATGGAGCACATTTTTACGTAGAATTCATTTCACTCACAGCACAGCTGAATAACGTAACTGCTAAATTTTCACTTCGCGATTACTATTCGATGGCAACTTATTACAGAATTTTCATTCCTGATATGTTCCCTCAGTACGAAAAAGCTTTGTATTTGGACTGTGACATCGTAATCCTCGGAGATATTTCAGAGCTTTACAACCACGACATCCATGAAAATTATATCGGAGCAATTCAGGACGAATCTCTTTTCAAATATCCTGAATTCGGAACCTACGTTGAAAAGGCTCTTGGAGTTCCACGAGAAAAATATTTCAACGCCGGAATCATGGTAATGAACCTTGAAGAATTCAGAAAAAATTCACTTTTCGAAAAGTTCATCAACCTGATGAAAAAGTATACCTGCAAGGTAGCTCAGGACCAGGATTATCTGAACATCCTTTGCAAGAACAAAGTTCACTACATTGATATCGGATGGAACAAAGGTGCAATCTACACGCCAACTTTCAACGATGAAAAACTCAAGCTTGTTCACTACAACTTGAACCGAAAACCTTGGCAGAACGATAACGTCAAATATCAGGAATATTTCTGGAAATATGCCGAGCAGACTGTATTTTACGATCAGATCTGTCAGTACAAGGCAAACTTCACTGATGAAATGAGGGCTAAAAATGATGAAGGTTTGGCAAACTTGATTGCAATGTGCGCATCAGAAGCTGAATCAGAAAACAACTATTACAATCTGTTCATCAAGCCTAACGTACCTGAAAAATCAAGCGAGCGACTTCAGATTCTTGAAAAAATCAATTCGCTTGAAAAAGACGGACTTTGGAGCCACGACGTTGAAAACGACCCGGAAACAATTCCGCTTACGCTTGATAAAGTTGATTATTTCCACAAGAAAGTCACAAGCAAGGCAAAGACATTCTTCATCAACATGCTTGCACGAAAATTCATCCAGATGCTTATTAGACGCGACCAGCTGATCATCAAGGAAGTTAAGGGCATCGAAAATTTTGAAGCCATCAAACATGACGGCGCAATTTTGACCTGCAACCACTTTAACGCCTTCGACAACTTTGCCGTTTACAAGGCCATCGAAAAAGATCTCCACCGAAAGACTCTTTATAAGGTCATTCGGGAAGGAAATTACACTTCTTTCAAAGGGCTTTTCGGAATTTTCTTCAGAAACTGCAACACGCTTCCGCTCAGCAACAACTTTGAATGCATGAAAAAGTTCATGGATTCGATTACATATCACCTTAAACGCGGTGAAAAAATCCTGATTTATCCGGAACAGGGCATGTGGTGGAACTACAAAAAGCCTCGTCCAATGCAGAACGGAGCTTTCAAATTTGCTGCGATGAACAAGGCACCGATCCTGCCAATTTTCATCACTATGCAGGACTCAGAAAATTTTGGAAAAGACGGCTTCCCGATTCAGGAATACACAGTTCATATTTTGCCTGCAATCCATCCTGATCCAGAAAAGTCAGTTCGAGAAAATGCTGAAATCATGAAGCAGAAGAACTTTGAGATGTGGAAAGAAGTTTACGAAAGCACATACGGAATTCCGCTCATTTATTCAAACGATCAGCAGTCTGCATAAGTTGGTAATATGGCTCTTTATATAATT
Source organism: Treponemataceae bacterium (assembly GCA_024697985.1). Lineage (GTDB taxonomy): Bacteria > Spirochaetota > Spirochaetia > Treponematales > Treponemataceae > RGIG9060. The sequence continues at coordinate 8,348 of JAILRX010000241.1, forward strand.
TCAATTGTTGGTGGCGACGCTCTGATCATTCTCGTTAACCTGCTGATTAACCTGAAGACAGGTTCGCTTTCCAACCTTTACGTCATTCTCGCCGGCCTTATTGCGGGAATCGGCGTAATTCTTTTGGATGCAATTTCTGCCCTTTTCATCCGACGCTGCCTGCCAGAAAAATGGTTTACCTATCAAGTTAAATTTCACAAGGTTGGCAAAAAAGAATGCAAATTTTACGAAGCGCTCGGAATCAAAAACTGGAAAGATAAAATTCTTGAGCTCGGAATGTTCACAAACTTCAGCAAGAAAAACGTTTCTGACCCGACTTCAAAAGAATATCTTGAACGCTTCATCCTTGAAAGCAATTATGGAGCCGTCATCCACATGGTAGGCGCTGTTTTGGGCCTTGCACTTCTGGCAGTTCCGCCGCTTGCCGTTACCTGGCGATTTTCGGTTCCAGCAATCATCATCAATGCGATATTAAATCTTTTGCCATACATGATCTTGCGCTACAACTTGCCTCGCCTCGAAAGGATGCGGGTCATCGCCGAAAAACGAAGCGAGCGCGCCGCCGGATAAAGTCTTGCCGGCATAAAGTCTGGTCGGCGGTTCGGATTCGGGCAACTCGTGGCTTGCAATTTTCAGCGGGCTCAATGGTGCGCCCCTAAATTCGCCGCCGGCATAAAGTCTGGCCGCCGGTCCATCTTGCACGTAAAAATTCTTGCCAATCTTAAATTTGAGCCTTAAAATTCTTGTAATAAGAACGTGGAGGTTTTTATGGCAGTTTCTTTATTTTCTTTAGGTGCCGCTCAGGAAGTTACCGGTTCAAAACATATCCTTGAAATCGACGGCCGCCAAATCATGGTAGACTGTGGCGCTTTTCAGGGAAAACGAGGCGTTTCTGATGATAAAAACCGAAACTTTGATTATGCAGCCGACAAACTCGAAACAGTCATCCTGACTCATGCACACTATGACCATTGCGGTCTTTTACCAGTTTTGACAAAACGCGGTTTTAACGGCAACACTTACGCAACGCCAGCAACCCGAGATCTCGCAGAACTTATCATGATGGATAGTGCGCATATCCAGGCAAACGACGCCATCTTTTTGAGAAAGCAGGCCCTTAAGAAAAAAGAAAAGTTCAACTGGACACCACTTTTCAACGAAAAGGACGTAGTTGCCGCAACCGACCAGATCGTAACGCTTTCCTACGACAGAAAGATGTACATAGCCCCGGACGTTCAGCTGCAGTTTTTTGACGCAGGCCACATTTTGGGATCGGCATTTGCTTCTGTAACAGTTTATAATCAGAGAAAAGGCAAGGACGGAAAAGACGACCCTATCAACATACTTTTTACAGGTGACCTTGGCCGAGAAGACAAGCCTATCATCAGAAATCCATGCACCAAAGTTGGTGCCCCGGACTACATCGTCATAGAAAGTACCTACGGTGACCGGCTCCACGAAGACGTTGATGAGGCTATGAAAGAGCTCGTCAAAATCGTAAATCGTGCCGTTAAGGAAAAGGGAAAAATCATCATCCCGTCGTTCGCCATCGAAAGAACGCAGGAACTTGTGTATTATTTCCACATGCTCGTAGATCAGAGACGAATTCCTCGTTTGCCGATTTATGTTGATTCCCCGATGGCCACTAACGCAACCAGCATTTTCCAGGTTCATCCTGAATGCTACGACCAGAAAACTCACGAGGCCTTCCTCAAGCACCACAAAAATCCGTTCGGTTTCAACGACTTGAACTTCGTAACCAGCATCGACGAGTCTAAATCACTGAACGAAAAAGAAGGCCCGATGGTCATTATCAGTGCCGATGGTATGTGCGAAGCCGGCCGAATCCTGCATCACCTTGCAAACGGAATCGGCGATGCGAGAAACACGATCCTTCTTGTCGGCTATATGGCAGAGGATACGCTTGGCCGCCGAATCAGAAACGGCGAAAAAGAAGTAAAAATCATGGGCAACATGTACAAGGTTAACGCGACTGTTGAGCAGATCAACGCCTTCAGTGCCCACGCCGATTACGAAGAAATGACGCTTTGGCTCGACACGATCGACACATCAAGGCTCAAAAAGATTTTCATGGTACACGGAGAACACAAAGCGCAGGAATATTTCTACAATCACCTGCACGAAAACGGATATCCGAACGTAGAAATCGTCAAATACGGCGAAGTCTACGACCTGGAATAAAATTCGCCCTGTTTTAAGTCACGACTTAGTTTTAAAACAAGAAAGGTTGCCGAATGAAGAGCTCTTCAAAAGGCAACCTTTTTTTATTTATTTGTTTTTCATCAAAGGTGGCTGTCCAGTTGCATCGATAACGTCTCGCCACAAAGAACCTTCCGGATTAACCTTGTTTCGTTTAGCCGTTACAAGGCGCGTCGGAATATGAACGTATTTATCGTGAACAAGTCCGATTACGACCTTTGTCTTTCCTGCCATCGCTGCATGAACCGCATTGTTTCCAAGTCGCTCGCAATAAATTGAGTCCGAAGCAGAAGTCTGTGAAGAACGAATCTGATAGCTTGGATCAATGTATTTCAAGTTGATGTGGATGTTTCTTTCCTTAAAATACTTTGTAATCTGTTCCTTAAGATAAACACCGATATCAGCAAGTTTTGTATTACCTGAAGCGTCGCATTCACCGCTTGCCTGCAAAAGTTCCTGACCTGCACCTTCTGCAACGATTACAACGGCATGATGTCGTCGTTCAAGTCGGTTTTCAAGAGCTTTCAAGAATCCGTTTTCACCATCCAAGTCGAATGGAACTTCCGGAATAAGACAGAAGTTTGTCTCATGACTTGCAAGAGCTGTAGAAGCGGCAATAAATCCTGATTCACGGCCCATCAATTTGATAAGTCCGATACCGTTGATGTGCGAATGTGCTTCCATGTGGGCTGCGCTTACAGCTTCGGTTGCCTTCATTACGGCCGTGTCAAAACCGAACGAACGCTGGATGAAAAGCAGGTCGTTATCAACTGTTTTTGGAATACCGATTACGGCGATTTTCAAATTACGCTTTTCAATTTCTTCGGCAACTTCGAGTGCTCCTCGCTGAGTTCCGTCACCACCGACGATAAAAAGCATGTTCATGTTCAAAGCTTCAACTGCATCAACGATTTCCATGACGCGGTCTCCACCACCACGGCTGGTTCCAAGGAAAGATCCTCCGGTCTTATGGATTTCATCAACTACACCAGGATCCAAATCGATTGTATCAAAACCGTATTCCGGGAAAAGTCCTTTAAAACCAAACTTGATTCCACGGATTCGGCGAACTCCGTATCGGATGTAAAGACATCGGACAACGGCTCGAATTACGTCGTTCAATCCCGGGCACAAACCACCGCAGGTACAGATTCCGGCATTTACGTGAGCCGGATTAAAATATAGATTTTCGCGAGGACCGGCTTTTTCCATCAAATTCTGTTTGAGTTCTTCCGGCGATAAATCACCGTCTTCAGCATATGAATCGATGTTGTAAAAAACAAATTCATCATCACGAACGAAATTTGCTACACGGTCTCCTCGATTTTTTGAAAAATGAATCGGAGAAGGAATCTTACATGGCCCCAAAGTTTCAACCTTAAAATCATAAGTCCCTTTCATAGTTACCTCACCTATTTAATAAAATCAACAAAAGTTTACAACTCGTATCAATATTTGTCTATAAATTATCTTTAAATTACCATCAAATTAAATTTGTCAAATCTATACCTAGCGACATTAACTTAAAAATTTGTTATACTATAGGAAGATGAAAAAATACGTTCCTTACACGGTTATTTATTCTGATGATGATATCGTGGTTTTCAACAAAACCTCCGGCCTTCTCGTCGCCGGTGACCGCTACGATAAGGATGCTCCTCGCCTGGACTTGCTTGCCGAAAAAGAATTCGGAAAACTTCTTGCCGTTCATCGAATTGATAAAGATACTTCCGGCCTGATTGTTTACGCAAGAAATCCTGATGCTCATAGAAACCTTTCAATGCAATTTGAAAATAGAGAAGTAACCAAAATCTATCATGCAATTATTTACGGACGTCCTTCCTGGAAGGAACATACAGTTGATCTTCCGCTCCAGCCTGATGGCGATGAAAAACATCGAACCGTCATCAACAAGCGTTTCGGAAAAAAAGCAGTCACTGAATTCAGACTTCTTGGTTCCTGCGGACAGTTTTCGTGGATTGAAGCCCGACCTTTGACTGGCCGTACTCATCAGATTCGAGCGCATCTTGGCGAAAGTAAACTCAGCATAGTCTGCGACCCGCTTTACGGCGGCAACCAGAAGCCCATCAGACTGAGCGAAATCAAGCGCAACTGGAAGGGAGACGCCCTCGAAGAAAGACCTTTATTGAACCGGCTTGCACTTCATGCCTATCAGATTTCTTTTGTACATCCTTCAACCGGTGAAAAAGTAACTTATACCGCACCATATTGGAAAGATATGGAAAGCGTACGAAATCAATTTGAAAAAATATTCGGAGTAAATCCGTTAACAAATTCTATGGAGGAAATTTAAAAAATGTTGGTAGCACAAATACTTGCAATTGCAATTTTTGTCGTAATGTTCGTAATGATTATCCTTGAAAAAATCCCGAAACATTACATCACGCTGATTGGCGGCGCTTTAACATTGCTCTTAGTCTTCGTTGTAGGAATGGGCTTGGTTCAGCACGACTGGTCTCTGGCAGGACAGAGCATCAGCAAAACTCTAAACGTCCGCTCGATTTTCACTGCACAATTCTGGTACACACACACAGAAAGTGAATCGCAGGGAATCAGCTGGTCAACCATATTCTTTCTTGCTGGAATGATGATTATGGTAGAAGGAATGGCTCGCGTAGGCTTTTTCAGATGGCTTTGCATGCGAATTGCAATGGCCGTACACTACAAGACAATTCCAGTCTTCATCGTATTCATGATTGCCTCAGCAGTTCTTGCCATGTTCATCGACTCAATTACCGTAATTTTGTTTTTGGCAGCAGTTACTATTGAACTTTCTCAGCTTTTGAAATTCAATCCGCTTCCTATGATACTTGCCGAAATTTTCTGTGCAAACCTTGGTGGTTCAGCAACAATGTGCGGCGATCCGCCAAACATCATCATCGGAACAGCTTTCGGCTATTCGTTCACGGACTTCCTCCTGAACACAGGTTTGATGGCTGGAATCGGGCTTGTAATCATCATCTTCTACTTCCTTCTCGTTTTCAAAAAAGATCTGGGAATTCCTAAAGATTTCAAGATTGATGTTTCATCAATTCCACATCCAAAAACTGCAATCCTCGATAAAAAAGGCTTCATCGTAAGTCTCTGCATTTTCCTTCTTGCTGTTGTGCTTTTGGTAACACATGCTCAGTCTGGACTTACAGTTTCTACAATCGGACTTGGAATTGCTGCCATCACGATTATTTCGACTGGAATTATCGCCGGCAAACAGGGACTCAAAGAAATCTTCTCAAAAGTAGACTACAAGACGCTTCTTTTCTTCACAGGACTTTTCATAGTTGTCGGAGGACTTGAACAGACCGGTATCCTCGAAATCATCGCAGGTTTTATCGAGAAGGTAAGCGGTGGAAATACTTACGTAATGATCGCAATCATCCTTTGGGTTTCTGCAATTGCATCAGCCTTTATCGACAACATTCCGTTTGCCGCAACAATGGTTCCAGTAATTCAGAGCCTTTCAGCAGTAAGCGGTGTACCGTTGACAACATTGGCATGGACACTTGCTATGGGAACCGACATCGGTGGTAGTGCAACTCCAATCGGAGCTTCTGCAAACGTAGTCGGAATTGCAGCCGCAACAAAATCTGGTCATCCTGTAAAATGGGGCTATTACTGCAGAAAAAGCGTTCCTGCAACAATAATCATTCTTGCACTTTCAACTGGAATCATCTTCCTCAGATATCTGTAAGATTTATTTTTCGGAGCTGGCATTTAACGTGTTGGCTCCGAAAATCATTTTTACCGACTTGATTCTTCGTTGAGCCTGGTCTTCAATTTCATAAACGACACCGTTTCGTTTGATAACTTCGCCGACACCCGGCAAACTTCCAAACTGTTCCAAAAGCCATCCGCCAAGCGTATCAAAATTTTCCGAACTCAAGTTCATGAAAAAAGCTTCATTCAGATCATCCAAACGAATTTCACCCGGCACAATAACCTGATTGTTTTTCAAAATCTTGATTCTGTTCAAAGGCGACGATTCTTCCTCGTTCAACGAGCGCATGCTTCGACCAAACACCGCGCACAGAATATCATCCATCGTGATAAGTCCGGCGTTGCATCCATGCTCATCCACTACTATCGCGATGTTATGTCTTTCCTTTTTCATGTAGCGCAAAACAGAAACTGCACTGATAGTTTCAGGCACATAGCAGGCACTTCGGCACACCTTTTTGATGTCAAAATTATTCTGATCAAACATATCCTTGTAGCTAAGGATACCGATGATATTTTCAAGATTTTTTGAGTAAACCGGCAGCTTAGAAAAGCCTGAATAGGCAAACGTATCAAGCACTTTATCATAAGAGGCATTTTCGTCAACGCCAATAACGAACTGCTTTGGCTTCATGATGTCACGTACGCGCAAATCTCCAAACTCAACGATGTTGGTAAGGATGCTTTTTTCGCTTTTTTCAAGCGTACCTTCAATCTGTCCCATGTCGATGAGAGTTTTAAGTTCCTCTTCAGTTATGAGCTTCTTCTTTTTCTTTCTTCCAAAACCTGATGCCGCAAAATCCACGAACTTTGTCAAAAGCGAGAAAATCAACGTGACAGGCGTCAAAATCAAGTCAAAACCGCGCAGTAAAACCGCATGATTTTGAGCCACCTTAAGAGGATTCTGAGTCGCAACCGTCTTTGGCAGAATTTCGCCAAAAATTATGATTAAAATCGTGAGGACAAATGTACACACGCCGACGCCCTTTGGACCAAAAGCCGAAAGAGCCAAAGTCGTTACCAAGCTCGACGTAAAAGTCGTAACCAGGTTGTTCCCGATAAGGATCGACCCCAAAAGCTTATCCATTCTGGAGCGCATTTTATAAATCAGCTTTGCGTGTTTTTGTTTTTCCTGAACGGCACGTCTCAGCTGAATTTTGTTCAGCGAAACAAAGGCCGTCTCGCTCGACGAGAAAAACGCACTGAAATAAATCAAGACAATCAGGAGAACTGCATAAAACGCGTAAATCATTTTTTGCCCTCCTTTGCCTCGTGATTCAAAATCAAAAGCACCTTGTTCACTTTTCGCTCGGTCGCATCAATGACACGCAGCTTACAATCCTTCAATTCAAGCTCGGCAGAAACTCCAGGAAATCCATCGAAGGCTTCCATCAGATAGCCGTTGATCGTTTCATAATCGGCACTCTGCAAATCCAGATCAAAAAGCTCGTTAATTTCATCAAGACGGACAGTTCCATCCACTTCTATTTCTTTATCACTGATTTTCTTGATGTCTGGCGTAAAATTGTTTCCAAATTCGTCATTGATTTTTCCAAAAATTTCCTCGGCAATATCTTTTTTAGTCAGAATTCCAGAAGTTCCAGAATACTCATCAATTACGATTGCGACGTTTTCCTGGTTTTCATCAAGCATCTGCTGGATTGACGACATGTTTTTGCTTTCAAGAATGAAAAATGGCTTTCTCATCAGATTTTTGATGTCAAAATTTTTTTCGTTCGCCTTCGTGAACAAAAGGTCTTTCATATGGATGATGCCTTTTATATCATCCAAATCCTTGCCGTAAACCGGAAAGTACGAGAACTTCGTCTTCTGATAAATTTCCATCATCTCGCGATACGAAATTGTTATCGGAACCGCCCTGATTTTTGTCCTTGGCGTCATTATGTCGTAAGCTGATAAATCCGTGAATTTGAACACACGGTTCATCATCTGCTTTTCTCCGTGATCCAAAACGCCTTCTTCTTCACCAACCTGAATGTACTGTTTTATGTCCTCTTCGGTAAAAGAAACCTTTTTATCTTCGATTTTGATGTGGAAAACTTTTGCAATGAAACGAACGCATTTTATCAAAACGAAAACAATCGGATTGACGATTACGCTCACGGCCTGAATAAAAGGCGCAAAAAAGAACGAAAATTTTTCCGGAAAATGAGTCGCAAGTGTTTTAGGAATGATTTCACCAAAAATGAGGAGGACCACCGTAACACCGGCTGTTGCGTAACCAAGACCACTCTGCCCGAAAATTTCGAGACAAACTGATGTGATTATTGCCGAAAGCACGATGTTTACGACATTATTGCCGACAAGAATCGTGTTCAAAAGCTTTTCTTTCTTGTCTAAAAGACGGCCGGCCCGAATGGCCTTTTTATTGCCCTTATTTCGTAAAAGTCTTAATCGAAGTTTATTGATTGAAAAAAATGCGCTTTCCGAGGCTGAAAAGATCGCAGAAAGCAAAATCAGGACTACCGCTATTATCAGTAGTCCTATTATTTTTGGAGTAAAAATTGTGGGTTGCCCGCCTGTATCCATGCAGTTTCCGTTTACTCAGAGTCCGCTTACTCAGCGGCTTTTTCTTCAGCAGGTGCTTCTGCGCCTTCTTCTGAAGCTTCTGCGTTTTCTGCTGCCGGCAGATACTGCTGCATATATTCGAGAGACTGTTTGATGCTTTCAACCTGTTTTGATTTTGGGCTGGCATCAATTGCCTTATTCATCAATTCAACAATCTGTTCTGGAGTTCCAAGCTGTGTGTTTGCAAGCAAATAGCAGGCAGTCATGTAGGCTTCCTGTTTATCGTCTGCAGGAACAGTTTCGTCTTCAGCTACCTTGAGGAAGATGTCGATTGCACCCTGAGCATTTCCCTGTCCGTATTCGCCGATTGCTTCAACATAGGCAAATGAAAGAGCATATTTTGTTCCAAGACCAGTTTCGTTATCCGGATCAACCTGCTTGATTTCAGAAAGCAAATCAGTCGTAAGATATCTGTATGAACTGTCGAGACTTGAAATCAAGTTGTCGATTGCATAAAGTCTGTCCAAATCCTGTGCATCAGCAAGCTCTTTTCTAGCCTTAGTAACTTCCTTAGATTTTTTGTTGTAAGAAACTACCTTAGAAATTACTTTTGATGTTGAAAGAAGAATATCGTCATTGATTACAGAACCTAAAACGTATCCTTCTGGAGTTGCAAGAATGATTGCCGGCAAAGCCTGTACTGTAAACTTGTTTGCCATTTCATATCCTTCCTGAAGGGTAAGATAGTCCTTTTCGTCCTGATTTCCAAAATCGTAGCTCAAAAGAACATAGTTTGAAGCAACCTTTTTCTGAAATGATTTCTTATTGAAAGACTCATTCAATTTCTGGCTTGTTTCGTCACCTTCGATATTTGAAAAGAAGACAAGAATATTTTTATCCAATTCATCTGCTTCTGAACTTGCCGAAGCCCAGCTTGTTCTCCATGGAGATTCTTCTGATGATTTTCCACAAGAAGTAAACATCACGCAGCTAAAAATCATTGCAAGTGCAAGCAATGAACCAATAAAATTACGTTTCATAAAAATTCCTTATCCAATTAATTTTTCTGCATTAGTTAAAATAACGCACGCCAGATGCAAAAATGTTTTCATTTTTGTTTCCGCCAATATTTTTCAAAAGTGAATCGCTTTCGCCAAACTGACCCATTCCAACAGTTCTTTCGCTGTGTCCCATCTTTCCAAGGACTCGACCATCCGGACTTGTCAATCCTTCGATCGCAAACGCAGATCCGTTTGGATTGTCTGGTTCATAAATGGCAGGATTTCCATTTTCATCACAATATTGTGTAAACACCTGACCCTTATTAAACAATTCTTTTGCAAGTTGGTTACTGATAATAATTCGTCCTTCACCGTGTGAAATCGGAACCATGTGGCAGCCTTCTGCAAGTACGCCTTCGTTCAAAGCCCAAGGTGAAGTTGCACTTGTAAGTCGAGTTCTAGCAACTCGGCTGATATGTCGTCCGATTGTATTGAACGTCAACGTTGGCATATCTTCAGTAACAGTCTTGATTTCGCCGTAAGGAACCAATCCGACCTTGATGAGGGCCTGGAATCCGTTACAGATACCCAAAACCAGACCATCACGCATCTTAAGCAAATCCATGATTGAATCAGCTACTCTGTTTTCTCTAAGAACGTTGGCGATGAACTTTCCGCTTCCGTCCGGTTCGTCACCGCAGCTGAATCCGCCACTCAAGGCAAAAATCTGAGCTGTCCTGATTTCTTTTTCAAGTTCGTTAAGTGAATCTTCCAGAGCTTCTTTAGAATAGTTCTTGAATACGATGATTTTAGGATCTGCTCCTGCAAGGGCAAAAGCACGAGCCATATCGAATTCACAGTTTGTTCCAGGGAATACAGGAAGAACAACTTTTGGCTTAGCAGTTGAAGTTGATTTCAATGAGTTGATATTTTTTCTTGCTTCGGCAACACTTTCGTGAACTTTTGAAGCCCAATCCGGCATTGATTTTTCTGAACCAAGAACTGCTTTTTCGCAATCTTTTCCACTTACTGGCGGGAATACCTTGGCAAGCTTTCCTTCCCAGGCTTTTTCTGCTTCATCAATTGAAATTGATGCGCCAGAACCAAGTCTGATTTCTTTTTCTGCGATAGTCTTTCCAATCAACTCAAGACCAGGAATTTCTTTTGCAAAACTATCATCAGCTTCGATTATGATAGAACCGTAAATAGCATCAAATACTTTTGGCAAAACTTCGTCTTTCAATTCAACACCGATTTTGTTTCCGAATGCCATCTTAGAAACTGCTTCTGCAATACCACCAGCAAGTACAGAATACATTGCACGGATCTTTCCGTCCTTGTTCAACTGATAAAGTTTTGAAGCGTTTTCTTTGAATGAATCCCAGTCTGGTGTAAGATCATCAGTATATTTCTGGAAAAGGCAGTAAACTGAACTTCCAGCCTGCTTGAAATCACCACTCTGGATATTTTTAGCATTTTCTGTAGCAACGGCGAATGAAACGAGTGTAGGCGGAACGTTTAAGTTT
>JAILRX010000260.1 GCA_024697985.1 Treponemataceae bacterium
CCTTATATATTTTTTCGTCGGGGCGGGCATTTTTTTACTCGTGGCACTTATGTCCGCCACCGCAAGAATGTCCTTCTCCGTGGTGATGTCCGCCACAAGAATGGCCTTCGCCATGACCTTCTCCGTGATGATCGCATTTTACGTTAGGATTGTAATCAAGATTTCCGGCAAGGTATGCATTTACAGCATCATCAGCCTTTCCTGAAACACCACCGTAAAGTTTTACGCCAGCTTCAGCCAACGCCATCTGAGCACCGCCTCCGATTCCACCGCAAATCAATACGTCAACAGAAGCATTTTTCAAAAAGCCTGCCAAGGCACCGTGTCCCTGTCCGTTGGTTCCGATTACTGACGAATTAGTAATTTTTCCGTCTTCAATGTCGTAAATCTTAAACTGTTCCGTGTGTCCGAAATGCTGGAAAACATTTTCATTTTCATAGGTTACTGCAATTCTCATAGCATATTCTCCCTTATCAGTTAAATTTTGTAAGTTTTCAGAAGAATCCTCGCCTAAAGTCCATTTTCCGCCCGAAATCACAAGCCGCTTTCCGTGCAGAATGCAGTCGGCAATCTTTCGTCTTGCCGATTCATACACTGATGTTACGGTTGTTCTTGCGACATTCATAAGGACGCTGCATTCTTCCTGAGTCTTGAGCTCACAATCCAAAAGTCGGATAGTCTCAAGCTCATCGAGAGTCATTATTACTTCCTCATGAACTTCCTCGCCTTCCGGCGCAAATGTCCAATAGTCTGGCAGAGAACAAATTCTCCTGCAACGGACTGGTCTTGCCATATTTTTCTCCGTTCATAATTGACTTATGTCAATTACTCTTAAAATATAATTCTATTTCTGACAAATGTCAATAACCAAATCTTTAACCACTTCACTTGCAATAACAAGACCGCAGGCAGCCGGCGTAAATGCAATGCTTCCCGGAATCACTTTATTCGAATCTGCCTGTTTGATTCCGACCTTTTTCGGGCTTTCATCAGAATAGACGACCTTGAGTTTTTTGACGCCGCGCTTTTTTAATTCAGTCCTCATCACCCTGGCAAGCGGACACACTGATGTCTTGTAGATGTCGCTGACCTTGAATCTGGCAGGATCAAGCTTGTTGCCCGCCCCCATCGCACTGATTACAGGAACGTTTTTTTCCTTGCACCTGAGGATGATTTCAATTTTTGCGCTGATGGTATCAATCGCATCAACCACATAATCAAAGAGCGAAAAATCAAATTCCGAGGCATTTTCCGGAAGAAAAAACATCTTTTTGCATTCGACCTTCACATCAGGATTGATGTCGAGCATCCTTTCTTTCATGCATTCAACCTTTGCCTTTCCAATTGATGAGCGGGTCGCAATAATCTGGCGGTTCAGGTTCGTAAGCGAAACTTCGTCATTGTCGATGAGGACAAAATTTCCGATGCCGCTTCTTACAAGGCTTTCTGCAACATAGCCTCCGACACCACCGATTCCAAAAATGGCAACCCTTGATGACCTTAATTTTTCCATCGCATCCTGGCCAAGCAAAATTTCGGTCCTGGAAAACTGATTCATATCAACTCCTTGATGAATGCTCTAATCATTTACAACATATCACATTTTTTCAGTTTACACAAAACTTGCTTTATGGCAAACTGTGGATATGGAAGACAAGGTTCGCGGCAAAAACAACAGGACTCTGCAGGTAACAAAAGAAGAATCTCTCGAACTTGAAAAGCAGCTCATACACGGCACACAGAACCTGACCAAAAATCCATCCTCTTTTCTGGATAAAATCATCAATGCTGATATTTTTGAAGTTCTTCCGTCACTTCCGGATGAATTTGCCGACCTGATCATTATTGACCCTCCCTACAACCTTTCAAAAGATTTTGGCAAAGTCAAATTTTCCGCAATGAAAAATTCCGACTACGATGACTATCTTGCAAGCTGGCTTCCGCAAGTCTGCAAAAAGCTCAAGAAAAACGGCAGCCTTTATCTTTGCGGCGACTGGAAATGCACGGCTTCTCTTCAGAACGCGCTTTCGAAGGAGCTGGAAATCATCAACAGAATCACATGGCAGCGGGAAAAAGGCCGCGGCAGCAAATCAAACTGGAAAAACGGGATGGAAGACATCTGGTTTGCCGTAAAAAATTCTGATGAGTACACTTTCAACATTGATGACGTGATGATCAAGCGAAAAGTGATTGCACCTTACCGCGAAAACGGACGTCCAAAGGACTGGCAGGAAACTGATGAGGGCAAATTCCGTCTGACTCATCCTTCAAATTTCTGGGATGACATCAGCATTCCGTTCTGGTCGATGAGCGAGAATACTGACCATCCGACACAAAAAAGCGAAAAGCTTTACGCAAAACTGATTCTGGCTTCGAGCAACAAAGGTGATGTTGTTTTCGATCCGTTTTTGGGAAGCGGAACGAGTGCCGTCACGGCAAAAAAACTTGGAAGACATTTTACCGGAGTCGAAATCAACACGGAATACTGCACATGGGCACAAAAAAGGCTGAACGAGGCTGATAAGGATAAATCGATTCAGGGTTATTCGGACGGCGTGTTCTGGGAGCGGAACAGCCAGGGCGCACAGAAAAACAGCTAGGCGCCAAGTTGTGCGCGCCTAATCGGGCGAATCTAATCGTGCGCGCCGGTGCTTGCGCCGGGCAATTCGCAGGCGACTAATTTTGCGCGCCATCTTCAAGCACTCGTGCGAGTTTTTTCGCGTTCTCGTAGAATACCTCGACCATCTGCTCAGGAAAATCCCGATTCAAGATTTCAAGCATATCCATCGTTTCTTTTAACGTCGAAGTCCCGCCCAAAATTACTTCAGTGTAGCCCACTTCTCGAAGCTGCTTCGCTTCCTTATTTTCTATCTGATTTACGGCGAAAACAAAATCGTAGGCCATGAGTTTTTGAATATCCTGCTCACTTAAAAGCGGAAACTTAAGATTCATGACGGTGCGAAAGCCGCCACAAAACTGTCTGCCCGACCAGACGCCCGCTGCAGACAAAATCAATTCGTAAAGACTCATTCCCATGCTCGAAGCCATCGTCTGCGTCATTCCGCTGATTCTCGAATTTATCTCGATGACAAACCACTTCCCATCCTTAAAAATCAAATCAACCTGCGCAATTCCGTCGAACTCCAGAAGCTCGGCAAGAGTTTTCATGTCCTTTTCCAATTCGGCAAGATGAAAAAAATCT
>JAILRX010000237.1 GCA_024697985.1 Treponemataceae bacterium
CTTTTTTGCAGGTTTAGGCGCGCGTTTTTTATATCGTACAATGAAAATCATAAAGGCAAGGTATAAAACCACTCCTATCGTGCAGCCAATCACGGCAGGATCTGATATTACTCCAAGGGCGATTTTCATGATTAATTTAAAGTTCATATTTTTTTATCGGCTGAAAAACAATAAAAATTCATAAAATTATTCAAATCATTGATAAATGTACCATCATTCTGTAAAATAAAACCATGATAGGAATTATTGATTACAACGCCGGAAACATCAAAAGCGTTGAAAGAGCAGTTACATATCTTGGAATTGATTACATCATTTCTAAAAAGCCGGAAGATCTCAAGAATTGTGAGAAGCTGATTTTCCCTGGAGTTGGTGAAGCAAAATATGCCATGGACCAGCTTAGGAAAAGCGGATTCGACAGTTTTCTGAAAGATTCCGCTCAATCGAACAAATCAATTCTTGGAATTTGTCTTGGATCACAGATTATCTTTGAGTACTCAGAAGAAGGCGACACAGAATGCTTAGGACTTCTTAAAGGAAAAATCCAGCACTTTTCTACCCTTTTCGATAAGGAAGGAATTGATAAAAGCAAGTTCAAGGTTCCGCAGATCGGATTCAACGACATCAGTTTTAACAGCTTGAACAATGCAAAAGCAGAACCGATTTTTGCAGGAATCAAGGAGTTTTCAAGTTTTTATTTCGTCCACTCCTATGTAATTCAGGCTGAAAATCCTGGCGACATAATTGCAAGCTGCGACTACGGAATCAAAGTTCCATCAGCAATTCATCACGAAAACATCTATGCTTTCCAGTTTCATCCTGAAAAATCCGGTGAAGTCGGATTAAATCTTCTTAAAAACTTCTGCACTCTTGGAGGTTCATCATGCTGAAAAAGCGAATCATCGTATGTCTTGATGTAAAAGACGGCAGAACGACAAAGGGCGTAAAATTTTTGAACAACATTGATATCGGGGACCCGGTTGAAATGGCAGAAGAATATTACCGACAAGGCGTAGACGAACTTGTTTTTTACGACATCATGGCGTCGGCCAGAGGAAGAGGTCCTATTCTGGATTTGATTTCCAGGGTTGCAAGCAAGGTTTTCATTCCATTCTGCGTTGGAGGCGGAATCGGAACAATCGAAGACATCAGATCGACAATTCTTGCCGGTGCTGAAAAAATCAGCTTGAACAGTCAGGCCGTAAAAAATCCGGAGCTCATTAAGGAAGGAGCCCGAATTTTCGGCAATCAGTGCATTGTGCTTGGAATGGATGCTGCAAGGGATGAAAAAATGCCGAGCGGTTACCGTGTTTTCATAAACGGGGGCCGAGTTTCAACAGAACTTGATGCCCTTGCATGGGCTCAAAAAGCCGTAGAACTTGGAGCCGGCGAAATCGTGCTTAACTCAATTGATGCGGACGGCACGAAAGCGGGCTACGAAATTCCTTTGACCCGGCTTATCGCCGACAACGTTTCGGTACCTGTAATTGCCTCAGGAGGTGCAGGAACGAACCAGCACATCATCGACGTGCTTAAGGACGGACACGCAGATGCCGCATTGATTGCCAGCATGGTTCACAGCGGAGAATACACAGTAGAAAGCATAAAAAAAGAGCTTGATGCCAACAACATCCCCGTCCGCTTGTAAGGAATAATGTATGTTTGAAGTTAGAGTTGAAGCTGATTTTGCCGCCGCACATTTTTTGCAGGACTACAATGGAAAATGCGAAAACCTGCACGGCCATAACTACAAAGTTTACGCTTATGCAAAAGGAAATGAACTTGACGAAGGCGGCATGCTTTTGGACTTTGGAAAACTCAAGGGCGGATTGAGGGAGGTCTGTAAAAAACTTGACCACACAAACCTGAACGACCTTTGCGAAAACGGAATTTCTGTTTTCAAACAAAATCCGAGTGCCGAGCGAATTTCAAAATATATTTTTGATAAGTTATCTGCTGAACTTGAAAATGCTGGTGACAAAAAAAGTGATGCCCAGCTTTATCGCGTTGACGTGTTTGAAACGCCAACAAGCCGGGCAACTTACAGGGTTTAGATACCGGAAGTACTTCCACCGTAAATATACTGAATGAATTCTCGCCAGGTATCAGTTCTTCCAGAAACGGTACCATAATTAGCCGCATCAATTCCGCCGTAACCCAAAACTCCTGCTTCAGTGTAGGCTGAATCCGTATAGAACCCATAGTTGCTGTCATAACTATATTTTTCGCTGGCACAGAAAATTCCAACACCGTATGCCAAATTTTCAGCATACTTGCTTCCATAATTTTCTGAAAGCCAGGCTTTCAGAACAACGTTTTGAAGGACGCTTTTTACGGCCGAAACCTGAGTCTGTACAGTAGTACCAAAATCTTGTGCAGAAGAAGTTGAACCTGCAAAATAATCTAGCATGGAACCAAGTTCATAATAAGGATAGTACTTATATATGCTTGTGGCTGTAACGCTGGCTGTCATAAAGACTGCATCTGATTTAATTCCATCACGAATTGTATTGGCCCTGTCATTAACGTTTCCTTCTACAATCCAAGTATAAAGAGTATCAGCAAGCTCATCAATTTCAGTCTTGAGTGTTGAAATATAAGACAGGTCAAAGGCCGTCATGTTGTCTGCGTAGGCCGTGTAAGTATGATATTTTTGATAATAGCCGTCGACAACATTTACTGCAAAATTCTTTCCTGAAGAACAGGTGTCCGACTGAGCAAAAATGTAGTCATAAGCCCATCCGCCAGTCTCTGAGGCAGGAGATGCGGCCATATATTTTGCAACGTTCCTGAACTCATAGGCAACTTCGTAAAGACCCATGTAGCAGGCATCAAAACCAATCATTTCAAG
Source organism: Treponemataceae bacterium (assembly GCA_024697985.1). Taxonomy (GTDB): domain Bacteria; phylum Spirochaetota; class Spirochaetia; order Treponematales; family Treponemataceae; genus RGIG9060. Next base: position 2,852 of record JAILRX010000237.1, read on the forward strand.
CTTGTCATCTTCTGAATAGATGGTTTCAAGCAACTGCTGGATTTCATCAATGTAAAGAGTCGTTTCAAAACTGTCGGTTTCTCCTGCAGTTTCATCATCAACACAGACATTTCGCACTGAAGAACTGTTTGAGTCTGTATAGGAATAGGTACTTGAAATTCCAGCACCATGATCCCAGAGAATCAAAACCTGTTTTGAACAATATGGATAGGCTTCACGTGCCCAATAGATGAATTTTTTGAGGGTTTCGATATTTCCCATGTCTTCTTCCTGTTCGCTGGAAGTTCTCCATGTACCAAGAGAAGAAGAAGCACTTTTTATCAAAGTAGATCCGAGATTTGCGCTGACAGTTGTTTCAGAAAAAGGATCAGGCTGAATTTCGTAAAGCCGTGTTCCAGACCAGGTGGATTCTTGTCCATAATAGTCATCAACATCAGGATCGAGCTGGTCGCAAAGAGCTACCACGTGCAGGTTCAATTTTGTGGCATTGTCAGCATTATAAAGACCATATTCCATGTCGTTGAGGTTCCAGACGATTTCCTGAGTAAGGTTGTTTGCACCGGCCATGTAGACCATGACTAAAGTTCCGTCCTGCAGGGCGTCATCAGTTACGCGGGCAAATGTTCCGACTTCCATATCGCAGGAAACACAAAATAAAAGCGAAATAGCTGTTAAGACACTGATAAAGCAGAACCGTTTTGTATTTCCAACCATATATGCTCCTTTTAAAAAAGACCTGAAATTACGCCATTATCATCGACATCGATGCTGAGTGCAGCCGGTGCCTTTGGCAATCCAGGCATGGTCATTATATCACCACTGAGGGCAACAATGAAGCCTGCACCTGCATAAAGCTGAACATCTCGGACAGGGAACGCATAGCCGCTTGGAGCGCCAATCAAAGTTTTGTCGTGAGAAATTGAATTTTGAGTTTTAGCCATACATACAGGCAGATTTCCATATCCGCATTCAGTAAATGATTTTAATTTTCTTAGAGCCTCGCTCGAAAACTCGACGTGGCTGGCCCGATAAATCTTAGTTGCAATAGTTTCGATTTTTTCTTTGAGTCCCATTTCAAGCGGATAAAGAAATTTGAAATCGGCTTTTTCGTCGCTGCAGATTCTTACGACTTCTTTTGCAAGGTCTTCTGCACCTTCGCCGCCTTTGCCCCAACCTTCCGTAATCTTTACGTTGACGCCCAGCTTTGCAACTTCGTCCACGAGGGTCTTAACTTCTTTTTCTGTATCGGTGATGAACTTGTTTACAGCAACAACTACTGGAAGCCCAAAATTCTGCATGTTCTGTATATGAACCTTGAGGTTTTCGATTCCTTTGATGAGGGCTTCTACATTTTCTGATGAAAGTTCGTTTTTAGGAACTCCGCCGTGCATTTTAAGTGCACGGATTGTAGCTACGATAACGACGCAGCTTGGTTCAATTCCGGCAAGCCGGCATTTTATGTCCAAAAACTTTTCGGCACCAAGATCTGCGGCAAAACCAGCTTCCGTTACGACGTAGTCGCCAAGCGTCCGGGCGCAGTTGGTTGCATTTATGGAATTGCAACCGTGCGCGATGTTCGCGAACGGGCCGCCGTGCACGAATGCAGGATTCTTTTCGAGGGTCTGTACAAGATTCGGCCGGATTGCGTCTTTGAGCAAGGCGGCAACTGCGCCCGTGCATTTCAATTCGGCAAATTTTACCATGCGCTTGTCGTAGGTATAGCCGATGACGATCTGGTCGATGCGCTTTTTGAGTTCAGAAATTGTCTGTGAAAGACACACGATTGCCATGATTTCAGAAGCAACCGCAATTGAAAACTGCTGCTCTCGAGGAACACCTTCCGTTCGGCCGCCAAGTCCTACGATTGTGTTTCTCAAGGCCCGGTCGTTCAAATCTACGCAGCGTTTCCAGCTGATGGTTCTAGGGTCTATGTTAAGAGGATTTCCCTGATGAATTGAATTATCAATCAAGCTTGCAATCAGGTTTGTTGCAATTGAAATCGCATGGATATCACCAGTAAAGTGAAGGTTGATGTCTTCCATCGGAACGATCTGAGCATATCCGCCTCCGCAGGCACCGCCTTTTACGCCAAAGCAAGGGCCAAGGCTTGGTTCACGAAGTGCAAGAACGGCTTTTTTTCCGATTCGGTTCAGGCCGTCAGCAAGTCCGATTGAAACGGTAGATTTTCCTTCTCCGGCTGGCGTTGGTGTAATGGCCGTAACCAGAACAACCTTTCCGTTTTTTGGCAAAGATTGAAGTTCCTTTAGTTTTTCAAAAGTCAATTTTGCCTTGTACTGTCCGTACAAATCCAAATCATCTTCTTTAAGATTCAGTTTTGAGGCAACATCAACTATTTTTTCCATTTTATTTTTCTGTGCAATTTCAATATCTGTCATTCTTATTCCCTTCGAACTTTTATAGACTTCTATTTTAAGCGACTAACGGCGCAGGTGCAACAAAAAATCAACAAATTCCGGTTCTGTCACAACCTTGTCCGGATAGAAATTTCTTCCGTCGCTCAAGTTGATTATCTCTTTTTCGACACATCCCATTATAGCATCAAAATCAGGATTTGAACTTTCGACATCAGCAATCGGGCTTTTCAATTTTGGATTTGCTGCAAAAACTGATGAATACTTAGTTTTTGAAGACTGTTTCTGGCTGTTCTGGACATAAAGATTCCACAAAAATCTTGCAGAAAGTCGTCTGTCCAGTGACTGCGCTTTGACAAATTCCTGCGAAGTTTTATTCTCGTTATCCGGGTCGGTAGCGGCAGAAAAATATCCGCCTTTTTCCAGAGCCTTCATCAATTCAGCAGTTCTGATTTTCTTTCCGCCCGTAAAAAACGTAAGGATGTCTGAATTTGATTGTGTCAATTCGATTATTCTGGCAGGAGTTAGGTTTTGATTTTTTACCTGAGCGTATCCGTTTCTCTGAGAATCATTCCAGATGGCATTTTTAAGAAGCGTATACTGCTCGACATAATAGTCCTTACCCTTTGCCTTCAGAATAATCAGGGCCTTATCGATTGAAGCTACAGCCTGATCAAATTCTTTCTGTTCATAATAGATTTTAGCTTTTTCAAGTTCAGCAAGCGGATGCTTTTCATCACGCTGAAGAATTGCGTCAAGTTTTTCCAGCTGTTCTTCGGCATTTCGTCCAAGCTTTGCATTGAGAACCTGAACGTACGGATCTGAACTTTGAAGATTTTTTGCCAGTTTGAAAAGTTCTGCTGCATTGGATTTTTTTCCAGTCAGACAAAGAAGATTTCCTTCAAGCGCACAGATTCTGGCCCTTACTGCAGGCTCGAGATAAGCAGAATTTCTTTCCCTATCAAGTATTTCCAAAAGCATAGAAATCTGAGCAGGAGAAACTTCGTTTCCAAGGTTCAGATCAACATCAATTTTTACGTATTGATTTTCATATTCACTGACCGAAAGATTCGTGAAATCACTTTCAATCGTTGAATAATAAATGTCTTCCTGCAGTGTCGTGCAGGAAAACAGACAGAGTGCAAAAATTGAAATAAAAAATAAACTATAATTTACCTTCGCAATTCTTTTCATCATACAATTATAATAGTATCTTTTTTGTAAAATTACTATTCAATTTTGTATGCATAAAGCTTGTTATCAAGCGAAAGCGTAAGGCAGTCCTTTTTGTTGTCGCCGTTTACGTCAATGAAAACAACATTTCCGTAACCTGAAACAGGAAATCCTTCCATCATATTCAAGTCGTTCTTGAATCCGTAAATCATGTTCCCGTCGCCGCAGACAAAAATTTCGTCCTCGCCATCCCCGTCGTAATCCGTGACAGTGACATAACCGGTTTTAGCCGTAAAATACGGAATTTTAACATGAGGAAACTCCATTATTTCTTGACCCTGAGCTTCATCAACAGGCACCCCTATATCGAAAATATCTATCGAGTAAAGATTTCCATCTTCGCTCAAGGCCACGATTTTGCTTCCTCCATGTGTTTTGGCAATCTTCACGTTCAAATTGAAAACACCTTCCAAAGTGAACTGCTGAAGATTCTGTTCAGAAATTTCTTCTGATGAAATCTGCGAAACGAAAAGGTCTCCGCTTTGAGTCAGGAAACAAATTGCCCTGTATTTTCCAAAGTCTGCAATCTGAGGAGAACCGAATCCGATTCCTAAAACAGGAACCGACGAAATTTTCTTATCCTTAAGATATATCAATTCGCCGAAAAAGCTCTTGTCGTAAAGGGCAATTCCCTTTGAATTCGTTGCCGGAGAAGAAACTACATTTTCAAATCCAACTTCAATTTTAGAAACCGCACCCTTTTCATCAATACTGACAAGATTGTTTTCGTTTTCCGGAACGTAAATCAGGGAAGTTCCGTTTGCAACTGGAGCTGAAAGCGCAACGCTTGCAAGAACTGGGAAGTTCGGCATGACGTTCAAATCCTTGTCAAAAAGATAGACCGTTCCATTTTGTGTCATAACCCAAAGATCGCCCTTAGATTTTGATGAGTAGGCGGCCGTTTCAATCCATTTTACACCTTCGACTTCATAGCAGATGTCTTCAAGAGAGAAGGTATTGAATGCATGGATTTTGTCGCCTTCAAGGAAATAAACCTGATTTGAGTTTGGAGATTGAGATTTTTTCAGCATCGATTTTTTCTCTGAACCGAGGGCAACAGGGAATCCGGGGAGAGTCTTTGAATCCGTTGTTTTAATCGAAGTCGCATCAAGTTCAAACGAAAGAACTGAGTTTTTAGAAGAAACGTCAAATCGTCCGATATGATAAAGCTTGAGGATGTTTGCGAATGTCGAATTGTTTTTCAGGAAAAAAGGCACGCTTCGCTCAAGGTTATAGAAAAGGCTCAAGGTTGAAGTTGAGCTCTGATTTTCTGAAATTCGCTTCCAGTTTTCGCTGTTCACAAGTCTGAAAGAATTTTTTCGTACGGCATTCATCGTCACAAGGTTTTCCGGTGACTGTGAAAAATAAATGAAACCGTCCTTTACAAGATAATATGGTTTTGGAAGATTTATCCCAAAAACGGTGAGGACGTTCTGCAAAGCCTGTGGAATTTCGATTCTTGGCAGTCGAACGCCGTCAATCAAAAGACTGTCGTTGCTCTTGAAAATTGCTGATGCAAGGATGTTATCAAAAATATATTGACGTTTTTCTTCATCCTGGATTTTAGCTACAAAAACAGGCTCCGATTTGCCTTCGATTCCACAAAGCGCATATTCTCCGCCGGTCCATGAAAACAGAACCTCGTCCAAGCCCATTCCAAAAAGCATTTTGCTTGCGCCATCAGCTGTTTTCCAGATTGAATCAATGTTGATTTTTTGAGGAACGGCTGAAAAAGCGGCATTTTTGATTTCTTCGAGCGATGAAGCGTTTATCAAAGTGTAATATTGAACGTTCTGGCTCAGTCGGGTCAAGATTGATGGCGTAGTTGAATTTTTCGAAATGATGTTTCCCATCGGATGCTGCTGAAATTCCTCATCTGATTCAAAATTGAAATCAGCACGAAGAGAAATATCAGTGTCGCTTATGCCAAAATTGATGCGGCTCAAATTATCAGAAGAAAGGTGATTGAAAATATAGTCGAGGAAGGCATTCTGTATTTCCCCGGTCTTGGAATTCTGCTTTATCAGGTTGGTCAGTTTTTTACCGTCAACAGCAATCATAAAAGGTTCTGTCAGGCGGGAATTCACGGTTTCAATTGATTTTTCTGAATATTCTGAAGCGCACTGCAGGCTGCAGGCTTTTTTCAAAAGGTCAAAGTCGCTTGTCACGAATACAAAATTTTTCTTTGGTTTTACGTAAATTTTGACCTGATCTTTTGCATAGACGTAATAAAAGCCAAGGTCTTCGTTCGGAAACTGCGTAAAATATGGAATCTGGATTTTTCCGGTTTTATAGGCCAAAGGAAAGAGCCTTGTCACGCTGGAAAGTTCTCCCAAATCAAGGACTGCAAGATAGGAACTGTTTTCGTAAACGCTTAGATCAATGCGGCGTCTCAGGGCCATCTTAACAAAAAAGTTGTTTCTTAAGGATGAGGAACGGAAATTCAAGAACATTGTCCTTGCAGAACTCAAAGACGGGTTTGCAAGCAAAATTTCAACGGCCTGAAGGTCCAGAAGAGGTTCTGCCGAATCCCAGACAGAATCGGTTCTTACATACACTGAAAAGTCAGACGGGATGGCGGCACTGGCTTTCTTTCTGTCCAGGGCTGAAAAAGCCACCCAAAGTAAAATCACAACAATAATGGAAAGAAGAATGATTCCAAAAACTTTTAAAATTGCGAGCGGTACGTTTTTTTTCTTTGTTTGTTCCATATATAACATTGTGAAATCAGATATTTTTTTTGTCAATTACGTTTGTTTTACATAAATAAAAAAAAGTTCTATGTAAGATGAGAAAACCTATGATAAGATTACTTTAAGATTAATTAACGGAGTTTAAAATTGTTATATAATATTTTGCTTGGAATCCAATATGCCAGTGTCGTTCTGATGCTTTTCATGTGCGCATATATATTAAAAAATTGGTCTAAACGTCTCCACTCGTGGTTTTTTCTCTATTGTATATCAACATTAATCAACAATGCCGGATTTCTCTTTGTAATGCAGGCAAAGACCTTGGAAGAAGCAACTTTATTATGGAAATTCACCTACATGGGACGAATATGGATTCCTTATTCACTTTTCATGTTTGTTTTGACATTGTGCAAACAGAAACCTAAAACCCTGCTTATGTCGATTTTAGCGGTTGTCCATGCAGCAACTTATTTGTTAGTTTTGACATTGGATTACAACAAACTTTATTACACTTCGATATCTTTTACACAGGACGGTCTTTTTCCTCACATGCTCCGCACGAATGGAATCTGGCATTTATTTTACGACCTTCTAATTATCAGCTATGTTGTTTCAGGTTTTACAATACTATTTATTACCATGCATAAAACAAAGAATAAGCAAAAACGAAAACAACTTTTATTTATTGCAGGTTCTATTTTCACGGACTGTATTTTCTATGCAATTCACCTTACACATCTCATTCCTGGTTATGATATTACTACAATCGGATATGCAGTAGCTTCAATTCTTTTCTACATTGCAATTTTTGCTTTTGAAATCCTTGATACAAAAGAAATAGCAAAAGATTTCGTTATAGAACAAGTTTCGGAAGGAATTATTGCCACTACTGAAGACAGTTCCATAAGTTTTTTCAATACAAAAGCAAAAAATATTCTTCCAGAACTTATCAAGGAACCGGAATGTGCTCTTTCCCAAATACGAAAATTAATTAAAGAAGAACGCGCCCTCGAAATTGGAGCAAAAAAATACACTCCTAAAGAGAATATCCTTCTCAATAACAATCAGGAAGCTGGAAAAGTGTATATTTTAAGTGATGACACAAAGCACTATCAGTATGCTGAAAAACTTACACGAGAAATGATGGTTGCCCTTTCAAACGCAGTTGATGCAAAGGATCACTATACAAATGGTCATTCAGAGAGAGTTGCTCGCTATTCAAAAGAAATTGCAAAACGATTAGGAAAATCTGAAGAAGAACAGGAACAGATTTATGAAATGGGCCTTTTACACGATATAGGAAAAATAGGTGTAAGCGAAGATATAATCAATAAAACGACGAGACTCACAGAAGAAGAATTCAAACAGATTAAGACTCACACAAATACCGG
>JAILRX010000051.1 GCA_024697985.1 Treponemataceae bacterium
GTACGGACCAAAAGCTGATATCCTTTATAAAGCAAAAAAGCCATCAAACCGATATCAAAAAACGGTCTAATAACATTGTAAATATCCAACAGTTTGTCGACATTAGTCATCAAGAATCCCCGTCAAAACTTTTATCATATCAAAAGCCGCATCAACATCATGAACACGGACAATATCTGCTCCTGCTAAAATGGAACACACGTTGGCAGTAACAGTTCCAATCAGATTATCTTCTGCTGATTTTCCCGTCAGGGCCGTAATCATACTTTTTCTAGAAAGGGCCATCAATGTCAAACATTTTCCATTTCCATAGCCTTTACTGATTTTATCGCAGTTACGCACTAATTGCAAATTTGATTTTAAATCTTTACCAAAACCGATTCCAACGTCAAAAATGATTTTATCTTCGGAAATTCCCTTTGCCTTACAAAAATCTGCGCGGGAATAAAGATAATCTTTAACTTCCTTTACGGCATCATCGTAGTGCGTATTCTGCATCATATTTTTGCTTGAACCCCGCTTATGCATCAAAATTGCGGCAATACCAGATTCTGCAACGAAATCGGCCATATCCTCATCGTCTTCGAGGGCTGAAATGTCGTTCAGAATATCAGCGCCGGCATTAACGCACATCTCCATGACGATTTTTTTTCGAGTATCAATTGAAATAGGAATAGTTTTATTGTATTTTCTGATGCCTTCCACAATCGGAACGAGCCGCTCAAGCTCGAGGGAGGCATCGACGTAGTCTGCACCAGGGCGGGAACTTTCGGCGCCCAAGTCGAGGATATCAGCACCCTGCTCGACCATTTTCAACGCAGTTTCAATTCCCTGATTTTTGTCCAAAACCCTGCTTTTACTGTAAAATGAATCTTCAGTTGCATTTACAATGCCCATAATCATACAGCACTTATCAGTCTGATAAATTCTGTCTTTTAGATACAGAGTTTTTTCTTTCAGCATCCGGAGCTCCGTAACCTCAAAGTTTTTGTTGCAAGATATGATGAAGAAAGATGAGCTTTTTCAAGGATATCTTCCCTCTTTCCCTGCGAAACAAATCTGTTCGGGAATCCGCAGACGGCGGTAAATTTACCGGTGTAGGTCCTCTGCAAAAGTGATTCGAGGTAGGTCCCGATTCCACCGATTCGGATTCCATCTTCCACGAACATTATGTATTTGTAATTCTTTACGACTTCAAGGAAATATTCTTTATCGAGAGGTTTCAAGAACCTCAGGTTGTAGAGGTCGCATTTGACGTCCTGCTTTCCAAGGATATTGATGGCAGCTTTTACTTCAGGATAGATGCCGCCCGTACAGACAAAAAGCGTGTCGGCCGCAGATTCCGCGGACTTTTCGAGCGCGGACTTTTCGAGCGCGGACTTTTCGTTAGCGCAGTCCGCAGTTTTTGCGCCGTCCGTGAGCTCCGAGTACCGTATCAAAACACCGCGTCCAATCTGAACGGGTTCTGCAAATTCAGAAAGTTCTGGAGGACAAACAGCTTTCGGATAGCGGATTACGACAGGCAATTTTTGTTCTACCGCCCAGTTCAATGCAAGATCAAGTTCCACGGAAGAAGCCGGTGCCAGAAGAGAAAGATTTGGAACAGGTCGAAGCATCGAAATGTCAAAAATTCCCTGATGAGTTTCTCCGTCGTCTTCGACAGGACCTGAATGATCAAGAACAAAAATTGCCGGAATGTTCTGCAAGGCGATGTCCTCGACAAGCTGGTCAAAGGCCCTCTGCATGAAGGTCGAATAGATTGCAACAACAGGTTTCATCCCGCCGACAGCAAGACCGCCAGCAAAGGTTACGGCATGCTGCTCTGCGATACCGACATCATAGAACCTGTCAGGAAAAGCCCGCATGAAAGGCATAAGGCCGGTTCCTTTCGTCATTGCAGCTGTAATCGCAATTACCTTTTCATCTTTCGAAGCCACGTTTATCAGCGACTTTGAAAAACTGTCAGTAAATGAAAGAGGTTTTTCTGGGACCGAAGTTTTTTCCTGTGCAGTTGATTCATCCTGCGCATTTTTATCCTGCGCGCCATCAACAAAAGGAGCCAAAGCCTTTTCCAAATCAAAAGGTCCGATTCCGTGATATTTTATCGGGTCTTTTTCAGCAGGCTCAAAACCCTTACCCTTTTTGGTTACAACGTGAACAACGACAGGCCGTCTGATTTTCTTTACCCGTTTCAAGACACGTTCAAGGCAGGCACTGTCATGACCGTCAATCGGGCCGACATATTCAAAACCGAGGTCGACAAAAAGATTGTTTGAAAAAAAGATACCCTTTAAGCCGCGCTTAAAACGGTAGTTGAATTTTTCGAGGGTTTCGCCCAAATGTCCGGGAATTTTTTCAAGGCCGGATTCGAACTTATATCTAAAAGACTGATAACGGGCCGACATCGCAAGGTTTGAAATATGACGCGAAATTGTTCCCGTGTTCCAGCTGATGGACATCTGATTGTCATTCAAAACAACTATCAGGTCTTTTGCAAGGATGCCGGCATGAGAAAGGGCTTCAAAAGCCATACCGCCGGTCATCGCACCGTCCCCGATTACCGCAATGACCTTACCATCAATGTGCTGCATTTTTCGTGCAGTCAAAAGACCGAGGGCCTGAGAAATCGAGGTTGATGAGTGTCCACAGTCAAAAAAATCGTGCTCACTTTCACTCTGCTTGGTAAAACCTGAAATTCCATCAGACTGGCGCAAAGTATGAAACTGTTCGTATCGGCCGGTTAAGAGTTTGTGCGCATAGCACTGATGGCTGACATCCCAGATAATGGCATCTTTAGGACTGTCAAAAACCCTGTGAAGGGCGATTGCAAGCTCAACTACACCAAGATTGCTCGAAAGATGACCACCGTTCTTGGAAACAACTTCAATTATTTCCTTACGAATATCGGAAGCAAGTTCTGCGACCTCTTTTTGAGAAAGATTTTTTATATCCTGCGGTGATTTTATTTCAGACAGATCCGTAAAATGACTCCTAAGTCAACCAACATAAAAAAGAAAAAGGCCACGAGAAAAGGCAAAACCTAAATCCGTGACCTCTAATTGGCACAATTATTTACTCTTATGCCGATTTCTTCTAAGCTTCTTCTTTCGCTTATGTGTTGCGATCTTTTGTCGCTTTCTTTTTTTTCCACAAGGCACAATAGCACTCCTTAACGAGAATTGACGTTATTATTGCCGAAATGGCAAAAATAGTCAAGACCACAGGGGTAAAATAAGGCTTTC
>JAILRX010000122.1 GCA_024697985.1 Treponemataceae bacterium
ATCGGCGATAAAAATTTTGCCGCTTGCGTTTTTGGCTTCATCTGAAAAGAGGCTTGTCTTGAGGCTGCCCATCGTGACGGTTATATCAGAGTTGAATTTGAGTCCGCTTGAAATATCGCAGGCAATGCGAATTGCGTTCGGGCAGGAGTTAAGTTGTTCGATTAATTTGGAAATGTCATCGGGAAGTTTGCCGTGAAATCCGGTTCCGAAAATGCAGTCGACGATGATCGAAGTGCCGGTGGCAAAAGTTGTGCCAGAACAAGACTGATCCGCGCACGTTAAGTCCGCGCACGAGGCGTTTTTGTCGCCCGCGCACGAGGCGTTTTTGTCGTCTGCGCACGTTAAGTTCGCGCTAAAATCGCTGCAAATTTTGACGCCGACTTTTTGCGCCATCAAATATTGTGTCTTGCCCTCATCAGTTTTTGGCTGAGCGAGAAGCAAAACTTGAATGTCGTATTTTGAATTAAGTCGTCGGGCAAGGGCGAGTCCGTCAGCGCCGTTATTTCCGCCGCCGCAGACTATCAAAACCTTCCCGATTTTTTCTCCGCAGTCCTGGGCAACACTATCAACTACAATCTCCATAGCAGAAGCTGCGTTTTCCATCATTATGTATTCAGGAAAACAGTATTTTTCTTTTGCGGATTTTTCCAGCTCTGCAGGATTATTGTAGATTGATTTCATGTGTTATTTCAGGCCCATTTTTACTTGGGAGATGATTTTCTTGGCCTTATCAAGGTTGTTTGGATAAAGCGTATCATCAACGTATTCTACGCCAACTGTGCTTGCAACTAAAAGTCGTGCACATTTATCGTAGTTTCCGGAGAGGCAATATTCTTTTTTGAGAAAATCGCCTACGCCCATTTCTATAATCAGTTTGTTTTTATAGAACGGGCATTTTTCAAGTCTTGAACAAGTGGTCATAAATGTAACCTCAGTTAGCAAATTTTCCACTTTATTAAATTGTATCGATATTTATACTACATGCGCTCAAAATTTTCAACTTGTTCTGTTATTAAAGGAATAAGCTGTTTCTTACGGCTGACAACATCCTTGAGGAAATAAATTCCTTCTTCCTGTCGAGGGAAGGTGACGAACGGTTTGAATTTATCGTCACATGGCATCAACAGCATACTGCTGAGCTTGGTGATGTCGGTGGCAAGAAGTGCTGAAAAAATTGCTTTTCGGCTGCGTCGCTCAATTTCAAGTTCTTTGAGGAACTCATCTTTGCGCTGCATGACTTCATCCATGTTTCCAACTTCAATCTGGCTGACAGTAAATACTGATTTTGTTTCGGTGTATTCTTTCATATCCTGATGGATGAGTTCGCTGACTGAACGGCCTTCGATGTGGCTTCCGGCAGCAAGGATTTCCTTGCCGATTTCGCTTACTTCGAGCCCTGTGATGCACGAAAGATATTCTGCTGTCTGTCGGTCGATATCGGTCGTAGTTGCCGATTGCAAAATCAGCGTATCAGAAAGGATTCCGCATAAAAGGATGCTTGCGATGTCCTTTGGAATCGGGATTTTAGATTCCTGATAAAGACCGGTAATCAGGGTTGCTGTTGCTCCGACCGGTTTATTGATGAACGTAATCGGATAGGTAGTACTTAAAGTTCCAAGTCTGTGGTGGTCGATAACTTCCTTAATCTTGTAGTTTTCGATTCCATCAACGGCCTGACGAACTTCGTTGTGGTCAACAAGAACGAGCTCGATGTTTGGCTCGTTGGTCAAATCAGTTTCAGTGATGATTCCGGCAACCTGCTCGTTTTCATCGATTACAGGAAGGCATCGGCAAGGTGAATTCTGCAAAATCGGCTTGATTTTAGAAATCGTGTCTGTCGGATGAACGGCAGGAACGTCCTTATCGGCCATCAGGTAAAGAGGTGAAGAATAGGCAATCAACATAACTGTAGGGGCAGTTGCGTGCGGGCTTGAAATTACAGAAACACCGTTTTTAGCAGCCTGTTCCTGAAGGTTTTTGTTCAAAAGGAATCCGTTTGTGATGATCAAAAGTTTTACGTTTCTTGAAACGCAGGCTTCGTAAATGTCTTCGCGGTCACTTGTGATTACGATTACGTTTTCGCTGGCGTGTTCTTCAAGAAGGCCTTTGAAGGTGTTTTCTGTTGATGCGCCGACAAGTACGGTAGCCTTGAAAATTTCATCAATGTTTGAACCGACCAAAAGCTGTGATTTTGTGGTTTTTGTTACCAAAGCGACGCTGGTTGAAATTGATGTCTTGCTTTCAGGATTCATGATCGTAAGGATGTTCTGGGCAAAACTTGAGTAGTGGAAAAGTGAAAGATATTTTCCGTCGTCATCAACTACTGGGATGGCCTTGCCTCGGGCATCGTCGAGTTTTTCCAAAGCGTCCCAAACCGGCTGGGAACCTTTGAGCGTTTCGCAGTTTTGAGTCATGTAATATTGAACTCGCGGAACGAGGTCTGGAATATATTTTGGATAAGGAACGTTAAATTTCTTGAAAATAAATTCTGTCTGAGGATTGAAATGTCCTGCTCGAGCGGCCTTGAAATTCGTAAAGCCCTGAAGTTCTTTTAATTTTGCGTATGCTGCAGCGGCTACGCCTGAGTCAGTGTCTGGATTTTTGTGTCCGAAGATGTAAACTGTTTTTTCATTATTATTCATAGAAAGTATTCTACTTCAATTCTTTATGCTATGCAAATGTAAATTTTTTAGAAATTTTTCGATATCTGAGTAAAAAACATACGGATTTTACGACCCATTCTATCGACATGGCTATCCAGACGCCCAGAACGCCCAGATTTAAGGTGAACGAAAGAAGATAGCAGATTCCGATGCGGATTATCCACATTGAAATTGATGAGACGAGCAGTGTAAATTTTACGTCGCCCAAGGCACGAAGTGCGCTCGGAAAGGCGGATGAAGTCGGCCAGAAAAAGGTGCAGAAAAGTGCGTGGTACCGGATGAGCTGGACGGTCAGAACCGTGCTTTCCGGGGAATAGCGGAAAATCGATGCGATTTGCGGTGCAAAGATAAAAATCGGGATGTTGATGAGGGCAAAGCTTGCGTAAACGAAGGTCATCACTTTTCGAATTGATTCGCGGATTGAAGATACGCTTTTTTCGCCGTAGGCCATTGCGACAAGGCTGAGCAGGCCGTTGCTTGCAGCAAAGCCGGTCACGACTCCGACGGCGGAAACTACGTTGCAGGCGGCGTTTGCGGCGATTGCGAACGAGCCCATCTTTCCGATGAATGTCATGACTAAAAGTTTGCCGAGCTGATAAAGGCCGTTTTCGAGAGAAGTCGGCAGGGCGAGCGAGCAAATCTTGCCGGCGAGGGCGCGAGAGGATTCGGTTTGCTCGCGCGCGCTAGTTGAGGTCGTGTTAGTCGAGGCCGCGGCAACGGCGGCGTCCGCGCGGCGCATCAGGACGAGCAGCCAGATTACGCCGGCAAGACCCGCGATGAAGCGGGACGCAAACGTCGACACGGCGATTCCGTTGACGCCCAGGTCGAAAAATTTAATCGTGACGTAGTTTCCGGCGATGTTCAGCACGTTCATCAAAAGACTTATCCACATCGAGTTGCTGGTTTTCCCCAACCCGCGAAAAATAGCGCAGGTGCAGTTGAAAAGGGCAACGCAGGGAATCGAGAAAATCAACGTGTAAAAATATGGATTTGCAAACCCCCTGATTTGATCATCAATTTTCGGGAACAAAAAGTTCATCAGCGGAATTTTGAA
>JAILRX010000137.1 GCA_024697985.1 Treponemataceae bacterium
ATTTCAACGGACAAGGCTGTAGAACCTGTAAGCGTATATGGCGTTTCAAAAATGCTCTGTGAAAAACTGGTCATAAAGACCGCAATGGAAGTTTCAAAGAAAACAGAAGACGCAAGATACATGTTCGTACGATTCGGAAACGTAATGGGTTCCCGAGGCTCGATCCTGCCGCTTTTTGCAGAACAGCTTAAAACCGGCGGTCCACTGACAGTAACCGACGCAAATGTAAAGCGATATTTCATGACGATTCCTGAAGCCTGCTCTCTTGTCCTTCAGACAGGCGGCGTCGGCGAAAACGGAAAATCCTATCTTTTGGACATGGGCGAACCTATCAAAATCGTGGACCTTGCAGAACAGATCATCAAGCTCAACGGTTTTGTTCCGTACAAGGACATCGACATTTCGTTCATCGGACTGAGAAAGGGAGAGCGAATGGAAGAACCGCTTTGGACAAAGGAAGAAAATCCTACCCCGACCCAGTACAACAAAATCCTGCAGCTCAAAAATGATGACGAAGAAAAGCTTAAAAAATGCGAGGAGTTGATAGAAGAACTCAAGCCTGTCTGCTTCTACGATGAAAAATTCTCCGAAAAATACCGAAATCGTGATATACTTATAAAAATGCTTTGTGATTCAGTTCCATCACTGAAAGAATTTTATGAGGAAAACAATTGATATGTCAGTTGATAAAGTAGATTTTGTACCATTTTCTGTACCTTCAATCGGCAAGGAAGAAGAAGATGCCGTTTTAAATGTAATAAGGTCAGGATGGCTCACCACAGGGAAAATCACGCTTGAATTTGAAAGACTTTTTGCTGAAAAGCTCGGTGCAAAATTTGCTCTTGCCGTAAACAGTGCGACAAGCGGACTCATACTCGCAATGGAAGCTCTTGGAATCGGAAAGAATTCAAAAATTCTTACGACGCCCTACACGTTCATTTCAACCGCAACAGCAGCAAGCCACTTGGGAGCCCAAATCGAATATGCTGATATCGAAGAAAATTCCTACAGCATAGATCCTGCCAAAATCGAAGAAAAACTTGCAAAAGACAGTTCTATAAAGGCCGTAGTTCCTGTTCACATTGCTGGAAATCCTTGCAACATGAAGGAAATCTGCCGAGTCGCAAAAAAATACGGAGTTGCAGTTTTGGAAGACTGTGCCCACGCCTTTCCAAGCAAAACTGACGACGGTTTTTGCGGAACCTTAGGCGACATCGGGGTATTTTCGTTTTATGCCACAAAGACGATGACGACGGCAGAAGGCGGCATGATCGTAACAAACGACGAGAAGCTTGCCTCAAGAATCAAAAAAATGAGGCTTCACGGAATCGACCGCGACGTCTGGAACCGATATACCGACAAAAAGGCCAGCTGGCTTTACGATGTCGTAGAACCGGGCTTCAAGTGCAACCTGCCGGATTTGCTTTCTGCGATGGGAATCGAACAGCTTAAAAAAAGCGACTCTTTTCTTGAAAAACGCCTTGCCATAATAGATCAATACAACAAGGCTTTTTCTAAATACGACGCTTTCATCCTGCCGCCTGATGGCAAAGGAAATGCATGGCATCTTTACCTATTGGGATTGAACTTTGAAAAATTAAGCTGTACGAGAGACGAATTTGCGTCCGAACTTCAAAAAAACGGTCTTGGAATTTCAATGCACTTTATTCCTCACTATCACTTTTCGCTTTGGGAACACAACGAAAACCTTTTGGGAAATCTGACAAAAGAAAACGGTGGATTTTGTGCCAAAAACTTTCCGAACTGCGAAAAGCACTTTTTAAGGACTGTTACTCTTCCGCTTTGGCCTGACATGAGTGAAGATATGGTAGAGAAAGTTATCGACGTGGTAATTCAGACAGGGAAAAAATATGCAAAATAAGGCAAAAAAAGATAAGGCCCAGACATACAACATTGTTTCTCAAAGAAGTTTTTATTCGGATTTGTCTGATACCGAAATGGATTATGCCATCCTGATTCGAAGTCCCATCAGCAAGGGAACAATCCGAGACATAACCTGTCCGAACCTGCCGGAAGGATGCCACCTCATCACGGCAAAAGAAATTCCTGGCAAAAACGAATTTACCGCAAATGACGTGACGATTCAGGCTCTTGGCTACGAAAAAATTTCGTACAAGGGAGAACCAATCGCAATCCTTACAGGACCTGATGAAACTCAGCTAAAGGACCTCATCAACGAAGTTGAAATCAAATATACGACATCAATCGAAACAGACGAAAATCAGGTTGAAAAACATAAAATTTTTGCTTCAAGACAGATTTTTTACGGTGAAAGCGAAATGCTTTACCTCCAGTCTGCGCTCCAGCTGAAAAAATCCTACGTTTCAGAACTGCAGATTGCAAAATCAAACGAAAACATCGGAGCTTTCTGCGACTATTCAAAACGAAGCCTTAAAGTTTACTCTCCGACCTGCTGGCCATCCCAGCTCATCGATTCAATCTGCAATGTGCTTGGAATCGAAAAAAAATCGGTAACCGTAATCAAGACAAATTATGATGACGCAACGACAAACACCGTATTTTTCACGAACCAGATTGCAACCCTCGTGGCTTTTGCAAGCAAGATTATCGAAAAAAGCCTTCGTCTTGTGCTTACTCACGACGAAATGAAACAATACATCGAAAGTCCGATAAACGTTCACAGTGAATATCAGATAGCCCTTGAAGGTGAAGGAACGATCAGGGCAATGAACGCCGACATCAGAATTGAATGCGGAGCCTTCTGCCCTTTTGCGCAGGAAATCGTCGACCACATCATCATAGCACTTTCCGGAATGTACCGTTTCAAAACCTACTGCATCACATGCTATGCCCAGTCTTCAGAAAGGCCGCCTCTTTCAGCCGACCTTCAGCTAACGGACTTTCTGGCATTTTTCTCGATTGAAAACCTGATGCAGGATATAGCACAGCAGCTTCACATCGAACCGAATATTGTAAGACTTGCAAACCTCGGACCTGAAATCAGCAAAAAGAAAGGTGCTTCAAAAAAGCAGAACGACTTTAAACTTCCAATCATCATCGACAACAGTCCTTGTAAAAGCGTTATCGACAGGGTCGTAGAAAACAGCGATTTCAGGCGAAAATACATCTCGTACTCGCTTTCATCAAAAGTCGCGAATTCCAAATTTCCGCTGAAAGGAATCGGTATGAGCTGCGCCTTCGAAGGAAACGGATTTTACGGAGAAAGCGTAAACGACGTCAACATTTCAATGCAGGTTACGCTTGATACCGACGGCTCCTTCAAGATAGTCTCGCCAAAACCTTCGGAAACGATCGTAGATATCTGGAAAAACATCGTTACCGAAGAACTAAACATCGAGAAGAACAAGATTTTCATCGTTGAGCCAATCGAAACGGGAATTACGAACCTTCTTCCAGAAACAGTTCCTGAAAATATCAGTATCCTTACGATTCTCCTGAAAAAATGCTGCAAGCAGGTCAAAAAACAGGAATTCAGGATGCCGCTTCCAATCACAGTAAAGAAGGACCTTGCGAGCAACAGGACGAAAAAGTGGGACCAGAAAAATTTCAAGGGCGAACCTTTTTTCAACACCTCATGGATTTCCTCGGTCGTTGAAGTTGAAATCGACAGGAACACATTCTCGCACAACATAATGGAAATCTGGATCTGCATAAACGCCGGCGAAATTTACAACAGACAAACCGCAATTTCATCGGTCAAAAAAGCCGTGGCCCTCACGCTCAAGATGTGCGAGCCTCAGTACACGCACACAAACGTGCCAGTGCATATTGAATTTATCGAAAGCAAGGAAGAATCAAAGGAAATCGGAAACCTTGTTTATAACGCGCTTCCTTCGGCACTTACAAACGCTCTTTACGTTGCCTTGCAGAAGGATATTTCGGTTTTGCCTATCGCAATTGATTCACTTTATTATGCTTTGAAGAACGACGAGGTGGATGCAAATGAAAATTAAGTTTGATTTGAACGGCGAAAATATGGTCGTCAACACGAATCCGGCAATAAAACTTTCAACCTTCCTCAAGGATAATAAAATCATCACGGTAAAACGTGGATGTGACCATCACACCTGCTCTTCCTGTACGGTTTTGATTGATGATGAGCCGGTTCTTTCCTGCCTGACTTCCCTTGCGCAATGCGACAATTCTAAAATCACGACTCTGGAAGAGTTCGTTCAGACAAAGGACTTTTCAGACATAAAAAAAGGCTTTGACCAGGCCAAGGTCAAGATGTGCGGATTCTGTAATGCCGGAAAGATTTTTACGGCCTACAAAATCATAAAGACGATAAACCGCCCGACAAAAGATGAAATTAGAAGTCAGGTTTCATTTTTTACCTGTACCTGCACCGACACGGACGCCCTTGTAGACGGCATCTATCTTGCCGCCGCTGCAAGAAGATCCAGACTGGAGAAAAAGCGCAATGAAAAATGATTCACGATTTTACCGATGCAAGACACTTCAGGAAGCTCTCTATCACCTCAAGAACGTAAATAATCTTAAAGTTTACAGCGGCGGCACCTCAATCAAGACTGACTCAAACCCGAACAGGCTCGACATCGGGGACGACTGCCTTTTTTTGACAAACTGCGAGGAATTAAAGCGAATCGAAAAGCACGAACGATACATCACCTTTGGAAGTTCAGTAACCTTGCAAAAAATACTGGATTTGGGAAAATCAAAAATTCCGGACTTCCTTTACGAAGCAATCGAAACCGTAGCAAATCCAATCATCAGAAGCCGTGCAACTCTGGCAGGAAACCTCTGCTCGAAGGACTTTTATCACACGCTTTACTCGCCTCTTCTGGCAATCGATACAAGAGTTGAAATCCACACGCCGACAGAAACAAAACAGGTTCCACTTTCAAAATTCAACGGAATTGAAAACGGCCAGATTATGACGACGCTCAGAGTACCTTTGATCGAATGGGATATCGCGCATTTTACACGACTTGGATTCAACAATGAGATTTGCGACGTAAGCAGTTCCTTTACCTTTCTTGCAAAAACTCAGAAAGACTCACTTACCGACATTCGAATCGCCTTTTGCGGCAAGATAAAAATCAGGTCGACAGAACTTGAAAACAGCATTCTGGGAGCTCACCTTCCGCTGTCTCACAAAAACATCAACATGACGCTCGACAAGGCTTCAAAAATCTATGACGCCGAAATTGAAAATATGATCAAAAAATCGCTGATGGAAAATCCGAATGCGGAGATGAATCAGGAATTGATCCAAAAGATTGAGAACGCAAAGAAAAACTATCACCCGATGATTAAGGAACAGTTTTTGAATCTTTTGAGGATGAACCTTGAAAAATTGATGTAGAAAATCGCGATTCTAAAATCTTGGACGCGACGTGCAATTAATTTAACGCGGCGTGCAATTAATTTAACGGGGCGTGCAATTAATTTAACGCGACGTGCAATTAATTTAACGCGGCGGCGCAAAATTGATAAAGCACCTAATTATCCACGGCTCATCTACTTGAAAAAGCAGGCATCTCCATAAGAGAAAAATCTGTATTTTTTATCCACGGCCTGCTTATACGCATTCATGATGTGGTCGTAACCTGCAAAGGCACTTACCAGCATCATCAGCGTGCTTTCCGGCGTGTGAAAATTCGTAAAAAGCTTATCAACTACCTTAAACTTATAGCCAGGATAGATGAAAATCCTTGTTGAATAAGTTCCGCTTCTAAGGCACTGGTTTTCTTCGTCCCAGGCACTTTCCAACGTGCGAACGGATGTCGTTCCGACTGCCATGATTTTCTTGCCTGCTCTTTTTGCTTCGGTGATGCGTCGCGCAGTTTCCTCACTGATGGTAAAAACTTCCTCGTGCATCTTGTGTTCTTCGATATTATCAACTCGAACCGGAAGAAAAGTTCCCAAACCTACGTGAAGAGTAACAAATTCTTTTTCAATGCCTTTGGCAGCCAGATTTTCAAGCATTTTTTCTGTAAAATGAAGACCTGCTGTCGGACACGCGCTTGAACCAAGCTCCTTTGCATATACATTCTGATAGCGCTCGTTGTCGTTTACCGTATCCTGCCTTTTGATGTAAGGCGGAAGCGGAATATGTCCGTTTCTTTCAAACCAGCTGTCATCCAAAACCTTGTCAAAAATCACGGTTCGAAATTCTGTACCGTTGTCCAATGGATTTTCGATAATCTGACCGATTGTTCCGTCCTGAAACTGATAGCGGCAGCCGACTTTCTGCTTTTTGGCATTCTTGACCATGCATTTCCAGGCAGCGAGAATTTTGCCGTCAGAATCCTTCATTTCTGGAACGAAAGAAAGGATCATGAACTCAACTTCTTTTTCGCTGGCCTGTTCGCCTCGAAGTCGGTTTTGCTCAGACTGAAGTTTTTTTGCGTAGCAACGTGAACGGCGGACTTTTGAGTCGTTAAAAACCATCAGCGTATTTTCGTCGATTAAATCAGGCAAATCAGCCATCATGTGATGTTCGATTTCGCCTGTGATGCGGTCCATCACCAAAAGCTTATCCTGTCCGCGGATTTCGCTCGGATTCTGTGCGATAAGCTCATCCGGAAGTTCAAAATTAAAATCTGATGTTTTCATATTTTCATTAGTCCTTAAATTTTTAATTGAAAATCGTTTAGTTGAAAAGCGACGGCTGGCTTGAATCCTGCCCTGAATTTTTATTGGCAAAATTCAATCCCAGATGTTCGTAAGCCTTTGGAGTTACGACCCTTCCGCGCGGAGTTCTTTGGATAAGTCCGCACTGGATAAGATAAGGTTCGTAATAATCTTCGAGCGTATCAATTGATTCACCGATGGAAATCGCAAGAGTCTCGGCTCCGACAGGCCCTCCGCCATAATTGTTGATGATGGAAAGCAGGATTTCCCGGTCGTATTTTTCAAGTCCGAGACAGTCGATTTCAAGCTTTTCAAGACCGAACTTTACGACATCCTTTGTAATTGACTTGCTCGATGAAACCTGAGCAAAGTCTCTCATACGGCGTAAGATTCTGTTTGCAACTCGAGGAGTTCCTCGGCTGCTTGAGGCCATCAAAAGAGCCGCATCATCATCCACCTCAACGGAAAGAATCGATGCAGATCTTTTTATGATCTGAGCCAATTCCTCAACAGAATAGAAACTGAAGCGCTGGACGATTCCGAATCGGCTGATAAGCGGACTGCTTACAGTTCCGGCCTTAGTCGTAGCGCCGACAAGCGTAAATTTAGGAATCGGGATTCGTACGGTTCTTGCAGCCGCGCCCTGCCCGATTATCCAGTCAAGCTCATAGTCTTCCATCGCAATGTAAAGCATTTCTTCGATGGCAGGTTTAAGACGGTGAATTTCGTCGATAAAAAATACGCTTCGTTCGGTAATCGTCGAAAGGATTCCTGCTAGGTCTTTCGGCTTGTCCAGGGCAGGAGCGCTAGTCACCTTAAAATCAACGCCGAGTTCGTGGGCCGTAATCTGAGCAAGAGTCGTTTTCCCAAGACCAGGCGGACCAATCAAAAAAAGATGGTCCATGCTTTCCTGCCTTTCACGGGCAGCCTGAATGAAGACACTCAGATTTTCCTTGACCTTTGTCTGTCCCAAAAACTCGTTTAAAAGCTGGGGTCTTAGAGGATTTTCCTTATCATCCGTATCAATGCTGGATGGAATTCCTGCACGTAAAATTGAATCATCTTCTGTCATACTGAAAGCTCCAGGATTGCCTTTCTAAAAATCTGCTCTTCTTTCTGGCTCTGAGTAAGGTTCGGGTCAAGAGACTGTGCGATCCTGTCGCAGACTTCTTCGCTGTTCTTGCGGTCAAAGCCCATGTCGACAAGGCCCTTTACAAGGTCTTCCCATTTTGATTTTTTTGCACTGATGACCGAAGATGAGTTGCCGGCGTCGAGGCTAAGCTTGCCCTTGAGTGAAAGCAGCATTTTCTGAGCAGTCTTTTTTCCGACTCCAGGAACCTTTTCGAGTGATGAAAGGTCTTCATCCTCGAGGATTTTAATCAGAGCCTGATATGATAAATTTGAAAGGATTTTCAATGCACCTTTTGGACCTACCCCGTCGACCTTCAAAAGATCAAGGAATACGGAACGTTCTTCAACTGATGAAAAGCCAAAAAGCTTCATCGAGTCTTCCTTGTGCAAAAGCCAGGCATATACGCGGCCTTCGCTTCCGACGTTCGGAAGGCTGTTCAAAGTAGTCTCGGAAACTGAAAGTTCCCATTCGATTCCACCGGATGTTTCAACGTAGACAACCTGCGGATATTTTGCGGTGATTGTGCCGTATATGCTGTTTATCATGATGAAAATTTTATCGTAAAAAGATGATTTTTTCAATGCAATGCTGTTGACACTTTTTGGTCAGTTTGATATATTAATAAACGTAAGGGCGATTAGCTCAGCTGGGAGAGCACCTGGTTTACACCCAGGTTGTCGGCGGTTCGATCCCGTCATCGCCCATAAAACCCTAGTTAATTGCTTGTACCAAAAGGAATTAATTTTCAGTACAGGCAGAACTTAATCACAAATTTCTTAAAATGAACGCTGAAAAATAGTATTTTTTTGGCGTTCTTTTTTTTTTAATAAAACTTTGTTACTTTACAGAACATTCCCTTTATCTGAATCAACTCTTGGGCTTCACTTTTCCCATTTCGAATTGTAAAATGACACCCCCCTAACATCATTTTCTTTATGAAAAATCTATATTCCTCGGTTATAGTTTAAGGATAACACATTTTAGCGAGGACAAAAATGAAACAGTACTTAATCCGCAACTTGACAAAAAACATGTTTGTTCCGGGAAGAGAGCACCTTGAACGTCTGGAGAAGTTTGGCAAAACGCTCTGCGCTAAATCGATTTATCAAAAAAGATATTTTATCGATTTAATCACCCATGATTTTGGTAACCGATACCTAAATCAGCTTAAAATGTCTGAAATTGAAAGTTTTTTAATGAAAGACTCACACTCAGGAAGTTGGAAGAACTATTATCTGGAAACTTTTAAGAACATTTATGATGAAACTCAATGGCTTTTATCAAAACCTGTAACCTGTCCTCCGTTCAAGAGATTTTCCAGAAATAGCAGAAAAGCTGACATCCTGACGACTTCGGAACTCCAAAAAATTTTCGATCGTCACAACTGGAAAAGCGAACAGATTTATCTTTGCTTTTATGTGATTGCCTCCTGCGGTTTGCGCCTGGGAGAAGGTCGTGCCTTACAGAAGCGGCAGTTCAACCTGGAAAAAAAATTTCTGGTGATTGACGGTTTCTGTCGGGAAAACGGTGAAAGAACCAACTACTGCAAGGGGGGAAATCAGGAAAACTCAAAAATGCGCATCACTCCCCTCAGCGACGAACTGATCGTTAAGCTAAACGATTATTTTCTTTCACACGATCTTGATGAAAATGATTTTGTCTTTCAGGAAGATGGACATCCGCTTTCAAAAAGCCTGATGTACAAAAGCTTCAAAAGAGCCCTGATACAGTCAAAAATCGAACCGGATGGCCGCAAAATATGCCCGCATTCGCTGCGTTTTACCTACGTAACGAGGATGAGGCGCCACCTTTCGGCAGAACAGGTCCAGAAAATCGTAGGTCACACATCAATTGAGATGACTGAATATTATTCACGATTCGGAATTGATGAAATGACAAGTTCGATACAAACGGCTTATGGAGCCGCAAATTCGCTTTTCCAATAGGATGAAGTGATATAGCCTTTTGCCTCCCGTGCAAGTTTTGTCCGGGAGGTTTATTTTTTTTTCGCGCATAAAAAGACTGGCGCACAAAAAGGCCGGCACTAGTTAAAGGGCGTCAAATGCCGTATAATAAAATAAATGGAAAATCAGAGCAAACGCAGAATTTTAGGAATTGACCCGGGACTTGCCTCCACCGGCTGGGGCGTAATCGAAAGTGACGGCATTCATTTCAAGCTCATCGATTACGGCTGCATCGAAACGGAAAGCTCGATGGAGCACGGAAAAAGACTCGTCGAAATCTATGACGTCATCACGAACGTAATAAACGATTACAAGCCGACAGAATCCTCGATGGAAACGCTCTATTTTGCCAAAAACGTCACGAGCGCCATGGGTGTTTCCCAGGCCCGAGGAGTCGTAACGCTTGCCCTGACGCAGAAAAACCTGCCTCTTGGAGAATATTCACCGAATGCAATAAAGCAGTCGGTTACAGGAACCGCAACTGCGAACAAAAAACTCGTCCAGGGCTGCGTAAAGATGCTTTTAGGGATGGACCACATTCCAAAGCCAGACCACAGCGCAGATGCCCTGGCCGCGGCAATTACGCACGCAACCTCAAGCCATCTTACGAGAAACCTCAAATAAATCAGATCGTGTAGTCTTGCTTTACAGAACCGTCATCAGCAAAAAAATCATCAACACAGATGTACGAAAGATTTTTATCACGGCGGGAATAGATTTTTTTGTGAAGCTCAATCAAATCACTTCGTTTCTGCACGAAATTAGGATCGTGATCGAGGCAGACAAATTCGCAATTCAGCTTTTCAAGGGCCTCAATCTCATCAGCCATCAAGTTGGCATCGTAGATATGCTTTCCGCCCTTTTCCTTGCAGTATGTGCCGTCGCCCATAAACGCATAGTTTCCAAAAACCATGCAAAGGCAGCCTTTTGCGTGACAGGACGGAAAAGGCAGAACCGAAAGCTTATCAGTTTTTCCGTCGGGCAAATTGATGTCAAAATCAAGACCATCAGTAACGACAGTCCCCTTAAACGTATAGCGCTTTGTATTTTTCGATACATAAAGCTCATCATACTTGAAAAAAGCCAGGTTGATGATGTGGTCAGGATGAAAATGTGATATTACGACCTTCTTTTTTCCTGGAATCGCATTTATGACTTTCAGACTCGTCTTGTTCAAGCCGACATCGAAAATCCAGGTACAGTCGCTGCAGGGAATAAAAATCACGTCGCAGGAAATCGGTTGAGTTACGAACGGGATACGGTAAATGTTTTCATCAATTTTAATTACGGTTCCCTCAGATGCAAATTTTTCGAGTACGGCGATTGAATCACTCATCAGTTTGACTCCAAATCCTTTTCATCAGGCTTGATGGCATCGATCATGAATTCCGACGGAATCTTGCATGGTCGGCCTTCGTTGTTGACACATGCCCAGGTAACTTCAGCCTGAGCACAGACAGCTCCGTCCGAAACTCGTCGAACAGTCTGCTTGAAAGTACCGCTTACGGCGCCAAGTTTGCACGAAAAAGTTTCTACTTCAAGCTCATCACCATAATGGGCGCTTGCTTTGTAAGTTATGTCGATATGAGAAACGTAAAAGAAATAGCCTGCAGCAACAAAATCGTTATATCGGAAACCAACCTGATCCATATAATCCTGTCGCGCATATTCCAGAAAATGGAGGTATACGGCATTGTTTACATGATTGTACGAATCACACTCATAAGTTCTAACTTTTAATGGGGTCTTAGTTTTCATTTTTCTTATCACTCCGTTTTGTTATTTTATATTTTTTATCAAGTTCCCACTGAATCTGTCGAGCAACTGCTACAAATTCAAGCTCATTATCAAAACTCTTTTTATCCTTGTCCAGATCGCTCTGGCAGCAGTCAATAAAACTTGCAAGGATGCCCTGGAAAAAGTAAAGCTGTTCCTGCTTTGAAAGAAGGTCGTAAAAATCAAACACAAAACTAATTTCATCAGGATTTGAAGATACCTGCTTCATTTTCGAGCGGCAAATCAGCGTGTAGTTTTTGTACTCGTAGCCAAAATCAAGCTCGGTTTCATTTTTCGGACTGTCGATGAAAAGCTCAGAGTTCTTGATTGAAAACCTGAAAACCTGCCTCAAAAGAACTGCGTATTTTTGCTCGCCAAGATTAATCGAAGAAAAAACCGGAGCCGTCTGATTATAAGACTGTACGACAGGAAGGAGGTTCTTGAAAACCTCGTTTTCCTCTGATTTTTCTGCAATCTGAATATAGGTCCCGATTATCTTGAAGATTTTTTCACGTCTTGCATCACCTATTGATTCCAGAAGAGCTAGAAGAAGATTCTTGTCATCAATATAAAATTCTTCAAGCCTGTCAAAATTTTCAAAGGATTCTACATAATATTTGAGCATATCTGAACTTTCATCAAATTCGGTCTTAAGGGATTCTTCTTCCGGATGGGCTTTTATCATCTGCTCGATCAAAAAGTTGTAGTTGCCCAATGCCGACATAAAACTTCCGCACGGGGTTCTGTAAAACTCATCAAACTCGCGTTCTTCTTTTGTTTTTGCGTTTTTTCTTGACATATTATCCTCATAAAACTTGTTGTAAAGTAGACTAAAACTTATACCGATGATATTATAGAAAAAATATAATTAAATTGCGAGTGTAATTTTATGATTTATACAGATACTAGAGACAATTCTGTTCAAGTTTCATTTAAAACAGCAGTCTTAAACGGAATGAATGAAAAAACCGGTGGTCTTTACATTCCAGTTGAATTTCCAAAATTCAGTTTTGATTTTTTAGCAAAAAACACAACGCCATCTTTCAGGGACATTTCCTTCGAAGCTTCAAAGTTCTTTGTTGACGGAGAAATTCCAGAAGGAGACCTTGCAGATATCATCAGCGATTGCTATCCTTTCCAGCCAAAAGTGATTCCGATTGATCCTGTAACATACGTACTCGAACTTTTCCACGGTCCGACCTGTGCTTTCAAGGACTTTGGCGCAAGATTCATGGCACGAATGATGTCATATTTCAACAAGGACGAGGACACACCGCTTCACATCCTGGTAGCAACTTCAGGAGACACAGGAAGCGCAGTTGGAAGTGCCTTCCATAACGTTCCGGGCCTTGACGTAACAATCCTTTATCCGGAAGGAAAAATCAGTCCTCTCCAGGAAAAACAGCTTTCAACCTTCACAGGAAACGTAAGGGCTTTGCGTGTTGCAGGAACATTTGATGACTGCCAGAAACTCGTAAAGACAGCCTTCACAGATACAGAACTTCGAAAGAAATTCCGACTCTCATCGGCAAACTCAATCAACATTTCTCGACTTTTGCCACAGAGCTTTTATTACACATACGCTTCCCTTCACGTTCATCACAGATGCCCTAGGGACAGCAAAATCGACAACCCATCAATCATCGTAACGGTTCCATCAGGAAACTTCGGTAACCTCACATCAGGTCTCATCGCACGAAAGATGGGCGCTCCTATCACAGGATTTATTGCCGCTACGAACACAAACCGAACGATTCCAGACTGGCTTACAACTTCAAAATATGAGCCACGACCTTCAGTTCAGACATACGCAAACGCAATGGACGTAGGAGCACCAAGCAACTACGAAAGAATGATTGCTATGCACACCTACGAGGAACTCAAGGAACTTCTTGCTTCTTACTGGCTTGATAATGACGGAATCTGCGATGCAATCAAAGAGTGCAATACAAAGACAGGATACGTAATCGATCCGCACGGAGCAATCGCATACAAGGCATGGAACGACGTCAAGACTTCCGCAATGGCAGATTTGCTTGCCGGAAAAGAAAACGACTACACAAAACCTGGACTTTCACCAAGCGTTCCTTTCTGGGCAAAAAAAGTTGCCAACAAAGAAGCTGTGGGTATCATCCTTGAAACAGCTCACCCTGCAAAATTCGGCGACATCGTAAAATCACAGATTGGACGAGATCCTGTTCTTCCAGACAGACTCGAAAAGGTTCTTTCACTTCCAGACAGATCTATCGCAATGTCAAACAAATACGAAGATTTCAAGGAATGGCTTGAAAACAACCTTTAGTCAAAAATCAAATGGACAAAAAAAAAGCCTGATTTTCAAAAGAAATCAGGCTTTCGTTTTTTAAACCTAAAACTTAGATTTTAAGTTCAAGACCTACACTTCCGTACAAAGTTCTTCGTGGAAAGCTTACTGTAGGATAAGTTGTTCCAGTTTCATAACCGGCAACTGTAACAGAAACGTCCGTTCGGTCCCATTCACAGATGAATCGTCCGCCAATAACCAAACCAAGGTGGTCACCAAAGAAGATCTTGAAATCAGCTCCGGCAATCAAACCAAGCGTAAAGCTGTCCTGAGTTGCAGAACGCAAGTCAGACAATTCGGCAAGAGCAATTGAGAAGTTAGGACCTGCACCGAAAGCAAGCTGCATGATCCAGAAATCATAAACGCTCCAGAGCATTGGAGAAAGATCCAAAAGGAGCTGTTCATACTCCTGAACTTCACCGC
>JAILRX010000181.1 GCA_024697985.1 Treponemataceae bacterium
TGACCTTTATCTTGCACATGGACGGCCGCTTTACGAGAAAAAGGAAAAATGCAACCTTGATGAAGCGATTGTCGCCATCCGTGATTCTGGCGGCGTACCGGTTCTGGCTCATCCGCTTTCTCTTTATCTTTCGTGGGGAAAGCTTCAGGAACTTTTGCCGGAACTGCATGAGCGTGGAATTGAAGGGCTTGAAGCATGGCACCCGGGAACAAAACTTGGCGAGGCAAAGCGTCTTGAGGAACTGGCTTTTAAGAACGGATTTTTCGTTACGGCCGGAAGTGATTTTCATGGCGAGCGCGTCAGAAAAGACCGGCACCTGGGGCACACGACCAAGGACATCAAGATAGACGACAGGTTTTACTACGAGCAGCTTTTGCCGCACCTGGCGCGCGACTGAGCCGGCGCGCGTGCAGCAAGTTTGTGGCGCGACCGACTAGGCCGGCACGACAAGTCTAGCGCGACAAGTCCACGCCGCGCTTACAGCCAGATTTTCTTGCCCAAAAGCCGGGCCAAAAGCTCGACCGCCATTTTCGCCGTCTGGTTCCTGACGTCCAGAACCGGGTTAACCTCGACGATTTCCACCGATTTAACTAATTTAGTCTTGGCCATTTCTTCCATCAGCAGAAGCGCTTCCCTGTAGTTTAAGCCGCCCGGCAGCGGAATTCCCACGCCAGGTGCGAACATCGGATCGATTACATCCATGTCGAAACTGACATGCACGATATCAGCGTGTGTCTTGAAAAATACGAGGACCTTGTTCAGAATTTTGCTGAAACCTTCGCGGTCTATATCACTCATCGTGTAGCCCGTAACTCCGGCTTCTTTCATCAGGATTTTTTCTTTAGGGTCTATGTCGCGAAGTCCGACATAACAGACGTTTTTCGGATCTATTTTTACGCCTTCGTAGTAAAGGTTTGTCAGCTCACTGATTCCGTAACCGCAGCTTGCGGCCATGCACATTCCGTGTATGTTGCCGGAAGGCGAGGTTTCGCAGGTGTTGAAATCACCGTGCGCATCAACATATAAGACGCCGATTTTCGGTTTTTTGGTCTGGTCTCTGTAAGCGGCGGTAAGGCCGGCAAGTGTTCCCAAAACGATCGAGTGGTCGCCTCCAAGAACAATCGGGAAGTTGCCTTCTCGAACGACCTGTTCTACGGAGCAGGCAAGTTTTTCGCAGGCATCCTTGATTTGCGGAAGGTATCGGGCCTTCGGATCGCCCGGATTTTCGGCTTCCTGCCTTGAAATGGAAATTGGCTGTAAAAATTCAACGGTGTTGTGGTCAAGCTCGAGCAGTTCTTCTTTAAGCCCAGCAAGACGGATGGCAGAAGGCCCCATGTCGGAGCCGTGACGGTTGCCCCCGAAATCGAGGGGCATTTCTAATACTCGAATATTCATACTAAAAGTTTACGCCTGTTTTTTCCAATTGTCCACCCACGAACAAAAATCATCAACTGGCAGAGGTTTAGAAAAATAAAATCCCTGGATGAAATCACAGTTGTAATCAGAGAAAACTTTGAGCATTTCGTTTGTTTCGATTCCTTCGACGACGATTTCCTTTTTCATTTCTTTCATCATCTCGATGTTGTTTTTAAGGACAATCTGCATCTGTGGATTATTGACTTCGTTTACGAAGGTCTTATCAAACTTGATGATTTTAAGAGGCAATGTTACGACACGCTTGATGTTTGAATATCCTGTTCCGAAGTCATCAAGAGAGAACGAAAATCCATATTCAGAAAGTTTTTGAATGTTGTTGAGCATCGTGTTCGCACTGCTGTCGATGGCTGTTTCGGTAATTTCAAGATTGAGTTTATCAGCTGAAATTCCGTATTTTTCGGTAAGTTGATGGATTTTATCCGCAAGTCCGATTTCCATGCACTGTGCAACTGAAAGGTTGAGCTCAACATAATCCAATCCGGTTTCCTTGAACTTATCGCTTGCAACAAACTGACATACGCTTTCCAGAACAAAGTCTCCGATCTGGTGGATAAGTCCGTTTCTTTCCGCAGCCGGTATGAAAAATTCTGGCGAAATGAATTTGCCGTCATGCTTTAGCCTTATCAGGGCTTCGGCAGAAACAATTCTATGCTCAATTACAGAATAAATCGGCTGATAATACATTTCGAAAAGGTTGTTTTGGACGGCATTCATAAGAATTGAATCTATCGTAACATTCTGCTTGAGCATTTCTTTTGATTTTTGATCCTGGAACCTGATGACTTCTTTACCCGGTTTCAAAATCTTGTCGAAATTTTCAGCAAGCACCATCAGTTCCTTGAATGACTTGAAGTCGCTGCAGTCTGAATTGTGTTCATAAAGCGTGTGGCAAACATGATAATAAGTTTCAACTTTGATGTTTGTAAGTTCATGAGTTTGAGGCAGTTCCTTGAGAAGTCGGTCGGCAAAGAAGGATGAAATTTCAGTATCGTTGCCCTTGAAAAGAATTGCGAAGCGGCCTTTCTGAAGGTGATAGAGCTGACCACGGAGTTTCTGGTCTCTGAGTGCGGAAACTATAAAATCATTGATTTTTGAAAGAAGTTCCGTATAGGTTTCGTAATCAAGCGCGTTCAAAAGGGTTTTGCCATTTGTAATCCTGATGAAAATAATCGAAGCAGGATTCTTGTTCAGGAAAAGATTTTTCCCATGTCGTCTGAAGGCCGTGATGTTGAACATTCCTGTGTTCGAATCGGTAAGTTCTTCCGGACGCTGAACCAAAATCATGGTTTCAAAAAGCGCGACAGATGTGGCGAACATTTCCACCAAAAGGTGTGGATAGAAGAACTGAATGAAAACAGAAGAGATGGCAAGAAAATACATGAATGCAATCGCATAAATCCTGGATTTCGAAAGCGTTTTGTGAAAGGCAACCAAAACTACGATTCCGAAAACCGTGTAGATGAAAGCTACGACGTAGTTGAATGCGATGAGCGGCTGCCTGTGATAAAGAGAATTTTCATCAATCGTGAAAATCCAGCCTGTCCAGATGTTTGCAATAATCAGCGCGACATTTAAAAGATAAGGAACGAGGAGGATAAGGGAAAGAATTTTTCCCCGTGTGCTTTTTTCATTGATAACATAGATAAAGTTGGTGATGACAGAAACGTACATGCAGAGAGCAACCATCGTAAAATTTCTGAAAACGAAATAGAGCGTGGTTGAGACAAAGAGAACCGTTGCTTTATGAGGAAAATCACCGGCATAAACCTGCAAATATGTGCATACGAAATCGCAGACGGATGAAAGCAAGGCATCCCAGGCGATTACCAAAAAAACTTTGTTCTGAGTTCCGTGAGTAAATTTTCTAGCATATATTGCGATGATGAGAACAACGATATTTATGATTGCACACAATGTGAAATAAATTACGCGCATGCTACTATTTTATTATGCCATATAGGATTTGTCGACTAAAAATTGTAAAAGTGATATAACGAATTGATGGCAAAAAATTATCAGATTGATATAAATCAGGGTTCCGCATTGAAAAACATCCTGCTTTTTTCGCTGCCCTTGATGGGACAGGGAATCCTGCAGCTGCTTTTTAACGCGGCCGACCTGATAGTCGTTTCGAAATTTGACGGCCCGGATTCTATGGGAGCCGTCGGTGCGACAAATGCCCTCATCAACCTGATAATCAACCTTTTCGTCGGGCTTTCCGTCGGTGCAAACGTAATCGTGGCCAAGGACTTCGGCTCGAGAAACAAACGCGAAATCAGTTCTTCAGTTCACACTTCGATGCTGCTCAGCATAATAAGCGGTTTTATCCTTTCAATTATCGGAATCGGCTGCTCAAAATTTTTCCTTATCTGGATGGATACGGACGAGGATATCTTGCCTCTGGCGACCGTTTACCTCAGATTTTATTTTTCAGGAATTCTTGCCACGATGATCTACAACTTCGGCGCGGCGATTTTAAGGGCCATCGGCGACACACGACGCCCGATGTTCTTTTTGATAATCAGCGGCGGGATAAACGTTGTTTTGAATCTGCTTTTCGTAATCGTTTTCAAGATGGGAGTTGCGGGCGTCGGACTTGCAACGGCTCTTTCACAATGCGTGGCCGCCTTTTTGATTGTGCTGGTCTTGATGAAGGAAAAAAGCGAAGTTCATCTTGATTTGAAAAAACTGCACATAAACCAGACCAAGCTCATCCAGATTCTCAAGACCGGGCTCCCGGCCGGAATCCAGGGCTGCCTGTTTTCTTTTTCGAACGTCGTAATTCAGTCGAGCGTAAACTCGTTCGGCAAGGTCGTGATAGCCGGCAACTCGGCCGCACAAAGCATAGAGGGTTTTATCTACATCTCGATGAATGCTTTTTCCCAGGCTGCGATAACGTTTTGTTCACAGGCGTACGGGGCAAAAGACCTCAAGATGGTAAAAAAGATTCTGTATCTTTCCGCAGCCTGCGCGACTGTGGTCGGCCTGGTAATGGGAAATCTTACGGCGTTTTTTGCCGAGGATTTTATCCG
Source organism: Treponemataceae bacterium (assembly GCA_024697985.1). Taxonomy (GTDB): domain Bacteria; phylum Spirochaetota; class Spirochaetia; order Treponematales; family Treponemataceae; genus RGIG9060. The sequence goes on from JAILRX010000181.1 coordinate 4,470, forward strand.
GCTTTACAGCCACGACAATCCGCCTGACCTGCAGCTTTTTGCAGGCAAAAGACGCCTTCAGATTATCACTTCGACCTATGCTTTGTGCGGCCTGATGGAGGTCATGGTAGGAGCGCTTCGAGGAATCGGCTATTCGGTCCTTCCGATGATTGTTTCTCTGCTTGGTGCCTGCGGTATCCGTCTTTTATGGCTTGCAACCGTGTTCCAGATTGAACGATTTCATTGCATCGAAACGATTTATATGTCCTATCCGATTTCCTGGCTGATAACATTTATCGTACACATCATCTGTTTTGTCTTTGCATACCGCAAGGCGAAAAACACTGTCAATAGCTTTTGACCGAAAAATCGAAAAATTTTTGCTTGTGGAAAACTTGTGCAAAAAGTTGAAAAATCGTTAATTTACATAAAATTAAGTGGGATTCAGGCTGTTTTAATTAGAGTTTTCTTAAATTTTTAACGATTGGAGATTTTTAGGAAAATTCAAAAAATGTTTTTTAATCAACTTAATTCTTTGTAATGTAAAGAAATAAACGTCTGTATAGTAGTTTTAATTAAAAAAAATCATAAAAAAACGCCTAAATAGCTATTGACAAGCTGATTCAGGCGTTTCTTTACAAAAACTAATGTTTTGTTTTTATCGTTGTGGAAAACTTGTGGAAAAAGTGGATAAATTGTTTCACGATGTTTCACAAGTCCGCTGCAAAATCAAAAAATCATTTTGCTCCGTATTCTGCGTAATAATCATCAAGGCGCTTTTTGATTTCGTCCGTGATCATTGATTTGTCGCCGTTCGTGTAGAGGCAGTCGATGACTTCGCTCATTGAAACGATGGCTTTTGCAGGAAATCCGTATTTTTCGGTGATTACGTCGAGCGCAGCCTTGTCGCTGTCACCGGCTTTTTCTTCTCGGTTGAGTGAAACGATTTCACCTACGATTTTGATTGCGCCTTCTTTTGTTTCCTGTGCCTTGATTTTAGGGTAGGTTTCTTCGATTGATTTTCCGCTGGTGGTAACATCCTCGATGATTACGACTCTGTCGCCGTCCTGAATTTTATATCCTAAAAGTCCGCCCTTGTCGGCACCGTGATCTTTTTCTTCCTTTCGGTCAGAACAGTATTTGATTTCTTTTCCGTAAAGTTCGCTGTAGGCGATTACGGTTGCAGTTGCAAGCGGAATGCCCTTGTAGGCAGGTCCGAAAAGTACGTCAAAATCGTCTCCGAAATTATCGTGGATGGCCTGTGCATAAAATTTTCCGAGTCGGGAAAGCTGGCTTCCTGTTACGTAGGCACCTGCATTCATGAAAAATGGTGATTTTCGGCCGCTTTTCAAAGTGAAATCGCCGAATTTCAAAACCTGACATTCTACCATAAAATTAATGAATTCTTTCTTGTATTCTTCCATAGCAAAAGTTATACTATATTAGCGTTCTTGAATCAACGTGCCTAATTCTAACTGCCGAGGGATTTTATGAGAAAAATCAATTTGATAAAAAGTTTTTCTTTTGCATTTTTGTTCGGATGCATGATCTTTTCTTTCTCAGCTTCTCTTGCAGCACAGGACCAGTCCAGTTCTGACAAAATCGATTTTTCAAAAGCCGTCTATATAGAAAAACTTGAAACCGTAAACTTGTCGCCAGAGGAAATGCTTTGGGTTCCTTCGAAAGTGAGCGACACAATCAGAAAAGACCTTCAGTCAGTTTTGAAGGCAAGAAAAATTTCATCAACTTCTGATGCGCCTTATGTACTCAAATCTGTTTTGACAAAGTCTGATGCCGGCTATACTGTCAAAGTTTCTTTTGTTGATTCACAGACTGGAAAAGTGATTTCTGAAGTGACTTCAAAAGAATACTTGAATCCAGCGTCTCTTTACATCAAGGATGGAGCCGTTGATTCTGTCTTTGCAGAGTTTGTTGCTTCAGATAAAACCAGCACTCAGATTAAAAAATCTTCTTCGTCGGCCTGTCATAACGAAGTTATCGCAGGTGTTGGCCCGATGTTTGCGATTGAAAATTCAACTTTTGATTCTTCAAAATACGTTTCCTTCTGTTCTGCTGCGACTGTTGATTTGGCCTATCGCTTTTATCCGGTTAGTGATGTTGATTTCGGAATCGGCTTGAATGTGGATGCATCAATGCCGTATTTTTTCAGGACCTGGCAGGACGGAGTAAAGACCTCGGTTCGGCTTTCGAATATCAGTCTTTTGGGCTGCTATCTTGATTTTGCACTTGGATGTCAGTATCGACATAATTTTAATAAAACACACGGACTTGAATGGTTCGCAGGACCTTCCTTGAGTCTTTATGCCGTAAACTACGAAGTCGGTTTTGATACGACCGAGACAAAAAATCTATTAAATTTGATGTTTGGTCTTCAGGCAAGAATTTCGTATGTGTACAACTTCACGGAAAACGTGGCAATCACTTCGGGATTATTTTTTGAATACGATTTTTACAGTCTGGCCCAGATAAAATATCCGGAAGATTACACGGTCTACGCTAATTTCATTTTAGCGCCGGTTGTTTCTGCCAAAATTTCTTTCTAAATTCTCTAAACTTACTAAAGATTTTAGTTCAACTTCGTTTTTATTTTCCGATAATTGTTATATGAAACGATCGGAAAAATCAGTAATTATTGTTGGTATTTTAATTTTAATAATAGCAGCCTATTTCACAATTTCGTTGATGGTTCAGCTTTTGGGATTTGGAATCGATCCGAAATTGGCAACATTTTTTGGACTTGGAAAAATCCTGATAAATGTTTACGGCTTTACATCGGCTTTCATACCGATTTTCCTTTTCGCCGCATCAATAATGTTTTTTATGCCTAATTTTTCAAGCAAAAAAGCAGTTTTGCTTGGCGGTTCAATTTTGCCTTTCTTTACTTTTGTGGCATGCGAACGACTTTTGCGAAAAATCCTGCCGGATTCGACTGAGCCGGTTTTTATCCTCAAGCTTCTTGCGACTCTTTTCATCACGATTTTGATTGTTGCAATCGAATACGTGGCCATCGGAATTATTTTTGATTTTATCGTTTCTAAATCAAAGAAATCTGCAAAAACTCCTAAAAAGGATGATGTAAAAATTTCTCCATCAGCTGATGTTGTGCCGGACGTTTCAAAGCTTGCTCCGAACTTGACTTCCGCATCGGAAAAAACTGCCGGCGAAGTTGCCGCTTCCGGCGAAGTTGCCGCTTCTAGCGAAGTTGCCGCTTCCGAGCCTGTCATCGTGCCATCTGCCGAAGATGTCGCAGCCGAAGTTGCCCGTGACGCCGCCGTTTCCAGCGAAGTTGCCGCCGACGGTGCTGTCGATGCTGACAATGCAGATGCCGCCGACAATGCAGTTGCCACTGCCGATGTCGCTTCCGATGAAACTGGCGCCACTGCTGCTGCTGATGCACCGCTTGTTTCAAAAAATATTTTCTCTGAAAAAGTTGCCGAAAAGAACGCAGCTCCTGTAATTGAAATTCCTACCGTAGAAGACTTGCTTTC
>JAILRX010000183.1 GCA_024697985.1 Treponemataceae bacterium
CAGAATAATCTTTCTTAAACGGTAAGAAAGTGGCAAGCTCGTAATGACTTCCATCATGATAAAGCATTCCAAAACCAAGCCTTTCATCTTTTCCAATCTTGTATTTGACTTTTGTAGAAACGCCGTTTTCATAAACTTGAGTATCCAGCCATTCAACTTCCTCAGCACCCATGTTAGTCAGGCTGCTCATCATCGAGCCAGTGAGGGAATCCTCTGGAAGCGGCGGCTCAATGTTAAAGTCAATAATCATATTGAAGGAGAATCTGTCATCCTTTCCGTCGTTGAAAATTTTCATCTGGGCATCCTTGTCATGGAAATCCAGCTTCATTTCAGAAAAGCCATAGGGATATTCAAAGCTCATTTTTCCGTTTTCTATGAGCTTCCATTCTTTTTTAACAAGATGCGAATCCGACGTCAGTTTTCCGGCCGTAAAGCTTGCTGCAAACAATACAAGAAGCATAGCGACATAAACCAGGATTTTAAGAACAAGTTTTTTGTTTTTTACCAGGCTGTAAAGCCCATATCCTATAAGTCCACCTAAGGCTCCAAGAATACAGGCCAGAAGAGTACTGTTTATAGTGAAAGGCAGGGAATTTCTGAAAATCCTTCCTAAACTCGGCAAAATTACTACAAAAGACACTGTATAGATAATCTGCCAGTAATCATTTTTTTGTTTTTCGTTTTCCATTTTTCATCATTCTCCTTCATCATAATAGCCAGAAATTCGGTCCCTTTCAAAAAAGCCCATAATCTTTATGACCTTCCCATCTTTGATAAAAAACTCAACAGAATAGTATTGTATAAATTCAGGATCCACCTGTTTTGAAAAATCATAGCTTACAGTATCAAAATCCCTATTCATTCTGTAATCAAGGTCGCCAAAAATTCGATAGACGTCTTCAACACTATCACCTATTTTTATTTGCGAAAAACCTAAGACATCATTATTTTTTACAATGACCTCAGGAGCTCCCATAAGATAGATTTCGTTGTCTCTATAAAAAGCCGAATATTCGTCAACTCTATCAGAATTGTCCTTGATATAATAGTAAAGACCTTCCAAGTTATAGGCAAACTCATAGTTTTCATTAGTCATTTCAGGAATTACAAAATCCGGAATCCGCCTGGCAAGTTCTTCCTGATGAAGCCGCTCCTTTTCCATTCGTTCTGCCTTCTCTCTCTCCCTCTCTTCGGCGATAAAGACATTTTCTATATCATCAGAAACAAGAAGAGTAAAAACAAGATTGATAAATATCACGATAAGACCAATGAAAACAAGAATCGGAATGAGCCACCTTCGTTTCTTAGGAGCCTTTTCTTCTGTCTTTGGTCTGCAAAAAAGAAAATACAGGTTATAAAAAGGAAGGAAAAAATGCCAGACTTTTTTGCCGCAAGCATTGATGAGTCTGATATGTATGCTCCAAAGATTAAGCAGGAAAAACAGGTCCAAAACCAGGAAACAGATTGATATTATATAAAACAAATACTCTAGGGTCGCCGGTGCAATCGGTAGATTATTAATACCAAAAGAAGAACCAAAAAGAAGTGAGGCTATAATCCAGATTACGCAAAATCCAATATAAACTGCAAAATTTATCCAGAATTCCTTTCTAGTTGAAATGTCATCATAATTGAAGGGTCGTACTTTATATTTATTTTTCATATCTTCATTCTACACTAGCTTGCTTCAAAAGTACTAGAACAAAATTAAAAATTCTGATAATATCTAGTTCCAGTATGAAAACTGAACAGAAGATTTGCATGACTATTCTCAAAAAAATTTACTGTGGTTTTCATTTTTTTAGTTGAAGTTAATGGCGATTTCCCTTTCGGTTATCGCTTTTTTTTTGTGCATTAGGGATTGAAGCACCAGAGCGAAAGCGAAGTGCGTAATGACCGGCCAAAGCGAAGCTGAGGCCCATAACAGCGAGCAGTTTTTTTTAGGAGAAATATAGAAATGAAACGAGAAGACATCAACAAGGTAATGATTATTGGTTCAGGACCTATCGTTATTGGACAGGCATGTGAGTTCGACTATTCAGGAACTCAGGCTTGTAAGGCTTTACGCGAACAGGGTTACAAAATCGTATTGGTAAACTCAAACCCTGCTACAATCATGACAGACCCGGTCATGGCAGACGCAACTTACATAGAGCCACTTAACGTTGAACGGCTTTCTCAGATTATCGAAAAGGAACGACCTGATGCCCTCCTTCCTAACCTTGGCGGACAGACAGGTTTGAACATGGCCATGGAATTGAACAAGGCCGGCGTTCTTGATAAATACGGTGTAAAAGTTATCGGTGTAAACCTTGATGCAATCGAGCGTGGTGAAGACCGAGAAATTTTCAAGGAAACAATGCAGAAACTTGGAATCGATACTCCTCGTTCTGGAATCTGCCATACAATCGAAGGCGCAGAAAAAATCGCAGAAGAAATCGGATTTCCACTTGTTGTTCGACCTGCATACACAATGGGCGGTCAGGGAGGCGGTTTCTGCTACAATGTTGAAGAACTGCGAACTATCGTAGCAAACGGTCTTGATCTTTCTATTACACATCAGTGTTTGATTGAAGAATCAATTCTTGGATGGGAAGAACTTGAAGTTGAAGTCGTACGAGACAGCAAGAACCAGATGATTGCAATCTGCTTTATCGAAAACATTGATGCTGTTGGTGTACATACCGGTGATTCA